>JAWWPM010000383.1:0-13300 GCA_033854915.1 Nocardioidaceae bacterium | reverse complement strand
GCACGTCGCCGACGATCGGCAGGTCGAGCAGCTTGTTGAGCGTCTCGCGGAACGCGCCCTCGTTGTCGCGGACGTGCTCGTTGATCTTCTCCTTCTCGAAGATGTCGAGGTTGGCCATCGCCACCGCCGTCGAGACCGGGTGGCCGCCGAAGGTGTAGCCGTGCAGGAAGGTCTCGTTGCCCTTGAGGAACGGTTCCATCAGCCGGTCGGTCGCGATCATCGCCCCGAGCGGGGAATAGCCGGACGTCAGGCCCTTCGCGCAGGTGATCATGTCGGGCTGGTAGCCGTAGCGCTCGGCGCCGAACATGTGTCCGAGGCGACCGAAGGCGCAGATGACCTCGTCGCTGACCAGGAGTACGTCGTACTCGTCGCAGATCTCGCGGACCCGGTCGAAGTATCCCGGCGGCGGCGGGAAGCAGCCGCCGCTGTTCTGCACCGGCTCCAGGAACACCGCGGCGACCGTCTCCGGTCCCTCGTTCTCGATCGCGACCGCGATCTCGTTGGCCGCCCAGAGACCGAACTTCTTCTCGTCGTCCTCGAAGTACGGCGCGCGGTAGTAGTTGGTGTTCGGCACCCGGAAGGTCGACGGCACCAGCGGCTCGAACATCGCCTTCATGCCCGGCAGCCCGGTGATCGACAGGGCGCCCTGCGGGGTGCCGTGGTAGGCGATGGCCCGGCTGATCACCTTGTGCTTGTAGGGCTTGCCGACCAGCTTGAAGTAGTTCTTGGCCAGCTTCCACGCGGTCTCGACCGCCTCGCCACCACCGGTGGTGAAGAAGATGCGGTTGAGGTCACCGGGCGCGTAGCCGGCGACCCGCTCCGCGAGCTCGATCGCATTGGGGTGGGCGTAGGACCACAGCGGCATGAAGGCCAGCTTCTCGGCCTGCTTCGCGGCGGCCTCGGCCAGCTCGGCGCGACCGTGTCCGAGCTGGCTGACGAACAGGCCGGCCAGGCCGTCGAGGTAGCGCTTGCCGTTGGAGTCGTAGATGTAGGCACCCTCGCCGCGCACGATGATCGGCACGTCCGCGGACTGGTAGCCGGAGTGCCGGGTGAAGTGCATCCAGAGGTGGTCGCGAGCTGCTTGCTGCAGGTGGGCATTGTCGTAGACGGTGTCGTCCTGACCTGGCATGAGTATCGGTTCCTCGTCTGGGGGGTGCGGGTACGCCCATGATCTAACCCGACCGGACGATCGGCAAGCGAATCCGTAGGGTTTGACCAAGATTGTGACGGAATCCGAAGGTATGTCCCCGCAGGCCCCCACGCTGGTAGGAAGGTGCCATGACACGCTACGGCGCCCAGTTCGGCCCCGACATCACCTTCCTCGGCGTCCCGGCCGTCGACATCGACGACGCCGCCGCGCTGGCGGCGGCCGACGTGGTCGTCGTGGGCGCGCCGTTCGACGGGGGTACGTCGCACCGGCCGGGCACCCGCTTCGGCCCGACCGCGATCCGGCAGACCGACTACCTGCCGCAGGACGGCTCCCGGCCACACCTCGCGCTGCGGGTCGACGCGCTGCAGGACATCACCGTCGTCGACATGGGCGACGTCGAGATGCCGCCCGGCGAGATCGAGCGCGCGCTGAAGGCCCTCGAGGACGCGGTGTACGCCGTCGCGTCGGCCGGCGCGATCCCGCTCGTCCTCGGCGGCGACCACTCCATCGCCCTGCCCGACGCCACCGGGGTGGCCCGGCACCTCGGCTTCGGCCGGGTCTCGATGATCCACTTCGACGCCCATGCCGACACCGGCGACATCGAGTTCGGCTCGCTCTACGGCCACGGCCAGCCGATGCGGCGGCTGATCGAGTCCGGCGCCCTGCGCGGCGACCGCTTCCTGCAGATGGGGCTGCGCGGCTACTGGCCGGGCCCCGAGACGATGAAGTGGATGGCCGACCAGGACATGCGGTCCTACGAGATGACCGAGATCGGCAAGCGCGGGCTCGGGGCCTGCCTCGACGAGGCGTTCGAGATCGCCCTCGACGACTGCGACGCGGTCTTCCTCTCCGTGGACATCGACGTCTGCGACCCGGGCCACGCGCCCGGGACCGGCACCCCCGAGCCAGGCGGCCTGTCCTCGCGGGAGCTCCTGGACGCCGTACGCCGGATCTGCCGCGAGCTGCCCGTCGCCGGGATCGACGTGGTCGAGGTGTCGCCGCCCTACGACCACGCCGAGATCACGGCGTACCTCGCCAACCGGGTCTGCCTCGAGGCGCTCTCGGGACTCGCGGCTGCGAAGGTCGGGATCACCCACGACCCCGCCGGACCGCTGCTGGAAGGCCGCTGATGTCGACGCTGTTCACCGGTGGTTCGGTCTTCGACGGGCATCGCCACCTGCCGGGACACGACCTGCTCGTCGAGGCGGGGCAGGTCGTCGCGGTGCTCGGCCCCGACTCGGTGGTCGAGTGGACCCGAGACCACGACGTCGTCGACCTCGCCGGCGGCTTGGTGGCGCCGGGCTTCACCGACGCGCACTGCCACCCGATCCAGGGCGGCCTGGAGATGACGCGGTGCGACCTGTCCGAGGGTCACACCCGCGACGACTACCTCGCCACCATCGCGTCGTACGCCGCGTCCTACGACGGACCGTGGGTCCTCGGCGGCGGTTGGGCGATGCCGGCCTTCCCGGGTGGCACCCCGACCGCCGCCGACCTCGACTCCGTGGTCCCGGACCGGCCGGTGTTCCTGCCCAACCGCGACCACCACGGCGCCTGGGTCAACACCCGCGCGCTCGAGGCCGCAGGCATCACCGCCGAGACGCCCGACCCTGCCGACGGCCGGATCGAGCGGCTGCCCGACGGCTCGCCCTCGGGGACGCTGCACGAGGGCGCGATGGCGCTGGTCGCCCGGCTGCTGCCGCCGACGCCGGCGGAGGCCTACGCAGCCGGGCTGCGCGAGGGGCAGCAGTACCTCTTCTCGCTCGGCGTCACCGCCTGGCAGGACGCGATCGTCGGCGCCTACGCCGGCATGGACGACAGCGGGCCGACCTACGTCGACGCCGTCGCGAACGGCGACCTGGTCGCCGACGTGGTCGGTGCCTTGTGGTGGGACCGCACGCTCGGCCTCGCCCAGATCCCCGACCTCGTGGCCCGCCGCGCGGCGCTGAGCAGCGGCCGCTTCCGGGCCACGAGCGTGAAGATCATGCAGGACGGCGTACTCGAGAACGGCACGGCCGCGCTCGGTACGCCGTACCTCGACCGGTGCGGGCACGCCACCGACAACGCCGGGCACTCGTTCGTGGACGGCGCCGAGCTCAAGGAGGTCGTGGCGGCGCTGGCGGCCGAGGGCTTCCAGGTGCACGTGCACGCGATCGGTGACCGCGGCGTTCGCGAGGCGCTGGACGCGTTCGAGGTGGCGCGGGGCCTCGGCGGCGAGGATGTGCGCCACCACATCGCCCACCTGCAGCTGGTGCACCCCGACGACGTGCCGCGGTTCGAGTCGCTCGGGGTCGCGGCCAACGCGCAGGCGCTGTGGGCGTGCAACGAGGAGCAGATGACCGAGCTGACGATCCCCTTCCTGGGCCCGGAGCGGGCCACCTGGCAGTACCCCTTCGGCGGCCTCCACCGCTCGGGTGCCCGGCTGGTGATGGGCAGCGACTGGCCGGTCACCTCACCCGACCCGCTGGCCGCCATCCACACCGCCGTCACCCGCACGTCGTACGGCGAGGACGGGCCGGCCGGCCGCGATCCGTTCCTCCCCGAGCAGGCGCTCGACCTCACGACGGCGTTCGCGGCGTACACCTCGGGCTCGGCGTGGGTCAACGGCCGCGACCGCACCGACGGCGCCGGCGTGCTCGCGCCCGGGCACGCCGCCGACCTGGTGGTCCTCGACCGCGACCCGTTCACCGGGCCGGCCGACGAGATCGGCGCGACCCGGGTGTCCTCCACCTGGGTGGGCGGGCAGTGCGTCCACGCGAGCTGACCCCCCTGAGTCGGGGCGCCAGCTCGCGTGTAACCGACCCTTGGTGCGTGTAACCGACCGTTTGAACGGTGTGACCAGTGCCCACAAGGGTCGGTTACATGGGAGACAGGCCGTGCGACAGCCGGGCGGCGAGTGGGCGGTAGGTGAGCGGCATTCAGCCCGCAGCACCCCCGGAATCTGACGAAATCCGTCGAATGACTGCCGCCCCACTACCGAATCCGCAGGGGCGCCGGTTAGGCTCCCGCCCATGGCTGACCGGACGTTCCGCAACATCGTCAACGGAGAGCCGGTGGACTCGGCGTCCGGTGACCGCTACGACATCGTCGACCCGACGACGGGCGAGGTGTACGCGACCGCGCCGCTGTCCGGGGCCGAGGACGTCGACCGGGCCTACCGCGCGGCCGCCGACGCGTTCGAGACCTGGGGTGACACCACGCCCAAGGTGCGCGCCAACGCGCTGCTCAAGATCGCCGACGCGATCGAGGCGAGCATCGACGAGATCAACGCCGTCGAGTGTCGCGACACCGGCAAGCCCCTCGGCCTGACGATGTCGGAGGAGATGCCCTACGCGTCGGACCACTTCCGTTTCTTCGCCGGCGCCTCGCGGGTGCTCGAGGGCAAGTCGGCGGGGGAGTACATGGAGGACCACACCTCGTGGGTACGCCGTGAGCCGATCGGCGTGATCGGGCAGGTCACCCCGTGGAACTACCCGCTGATGATGATGATCTGGAAGATCGCGCCCGCCCTCGCGGCGGGGAACACTGTCGTCCTCAAGCCCAGCGACACCACCCCGGCCAGCTCCACCCTGCTCGCCGAGCTCTGCCAGGAGTTCCTGCCGCCCGGCGTGCTGAACGTCGTGTGCGGTGACCGAGACACGGGACGGCGGCTCGTGGAGCACAAGATTCCGCAGATGGTGTCGATCACGGGCTCGGTCCGGGCCGGGATGGAGGTCGCCGGAGCGGCGGCCGCCGACCTCAAGAAGGTCCACCTCGAGCTCGGCGGCAAGGCCCCGGTGATCGTCTTCGACGACGCCGACGTCGAGAAGGCGGCCGAGGGCATCGCGATGGCCGGCTACTTCAACGCCGGCCAGGACTGCACCGCGGCGACCCGGGTGCTCGCCGGGCCGGGCGTCCACGACGACTTCGTCGCCGCCCTCACCGAGCAGGCGAAGAGCACGAGGACCGGGCTCCCCGACGACGAGGACGTGCTCTACGGCGCGCTCAACAACCAGACCCAGCTCGAACGGGTCTCGGGCATGGTCGACCGGCTGCCCGACCACGCGAGCGTCGAGACCGGCGGCCAGCGCCAGGGCGACCGCGGCTACTTCTACAGCCCGACCGTGCTGTCCGGGCTGAAGCAGGACGACGAGCAGATCCAGAACGAGATCTTCGGCCCGGTGATCACCGTGCAGCGATTCTCCGACGAGGGTGAGGCGCTGCGCTGGGCGAACGACGTGGAGTACGGCCTGGCCTCGAGCGTCTGGACGCGCGACCACGGGCGGGCGATGCGGATGTCGAAGCACCTCGACTTCGGGGTGGTCTGGATCAACACCCACATCCCCTTCGTCTCCGAGATGCCGCACGGTGGGTTCAAGCACTCCGGCTACGGCAAGGACCTCTCGATGTACGGGCTCGAGGACTACACCCGGATCAAGCACGTCATGAGCTACATCGGCTGATGGCGACCGTCGACGTACTGATCACGGGGCACGTCGAGGAGACCGACGCGGGCTCATCCGTCCATCCGACGGTCAGCCTGGTCCGCGACGGCGACCTCGTCGTGGTGGTCGACCCCGGGATCCTGTCCGCGCCCGCGCTGCTGACCGATGCGCTGGGCGGGCACGGGCTGGCGGTCGACGACGTCACTCACGTCTTCGTCACCCACCACCACGTCGACCACACCCGCAACGTCGGCATGTTCCCGCGCGCCGTCGTGGTGGACGTCGACTCGGTGTACGACGGGTCGCTGTGGCTCGGGCACGCCGGCGACGGCCACGTGCTGAGCGACGGCATCCGGGTGATCGAGACGCCCGGGCACGCCGCGGAGTGTGCCGCCCTCGTCGTGGACACCGACGACGGAACAGTCGTGCTCACCCACGCGTGGTGGTTCGCCGACATGACCCCGGTCGAGGACCCGCTGGCCTGGGACCAGGCCGCCCTGGAGCGGAGCCGGGCCCGGATCCTCGAGATCGCCGACGTCGTCGTACCAGGTCACGGACCGGCCTTCCGGCCGGCCGCGCAACAAGAGTCACCCCCGCAACCCGAAGGGATGTCATGAGGATCCTGCTGGTCGGCGCCGGGGGTGTCGGGGGTGCGTTCACGGCCATCGCCGCGCGCCGCGACTTCTTCGAGACCATCGTCATCGCCGACTACGACGCGGCGAAGGCCGAGCGGGCCGCGGCCACCGACCCGCGCTACGTCGCGGCGCAGGTGGACGCATCCGACGCGACCTCGGTCACGGCGCTGTGTGGCGAGCACGACATCACCCACGTGATGAACGCGGTGGACCCGGTCTTCAACATGGCGATCTTCGAGGGCGCGTTCGCGGCCGGTGCCGACTACCTCGACATGGCGATGTCGTTGTCGAAGCCGCACCCCGAGGCGCCGTACGAGAAGACCGGCGTCAAGCTCGGCGACGAGCAGTTCGCGGTCGCCTCCGACTGGGAGTCCGCAGGCCGGCTGGCCCTGGTCGGGATCGGCGTCGAGCCCGGACTCTCCGACGTCTTCGCGCGGTACGCCGCGGACCACGATTTCTCCGAGATCGACGAGCTCGGCACCCGCGACGGCGCCAACCTCGTGGTCACCGACGACGACGGCAACGAGATCTTCGCCCCGTCGTTCTCCATGTGGACCACGATCGAGGAGTGTCTCAACCCGCCGGTGATCTGGCAGGACGGTGCCTGGCACACGACCGCGCCGTTCAGCGAGCCGGAGGTGTTCGACTTCCCGGAGGGGATCGGCCCGGTCGAGTGCGTGAACGTCGAGCACGAGGAGGTGCTGCTGATGCCGCGCTGGGTCGACTGCAAGCGGGCGACCTTCAAGTACGGTCTCGGCGACGAGTTCATCAACATCCTCAAGGTGCTCCACACCCTCGGCCTCGACAGCACGGAGAAGGTGCGCGTCAAGGCCGCTTCTGGTGGGCACTGTGAGGTCAGCCCCCGCGACGTGGTCGCGGCGGTGCTCCCCGATCCGGCCACGGTGGGGCCACGGATGTTGGGCAAGACCTGCGCGGGGCTCTGGGTGACCGGAAAGGGCAAGGACGGGCAGCCGCGGTCGACGTACTACTACCACGTCGTGGACAACGAGTGGACGATGTCGGAGTACGGCCACCAGTGCGTGGTCTGGCAGACGGCGATCAACCCCGTCGTCGCACTCGAACTGCTGGCCAACGGCACCTGGAAGGGGGCCGGGGTGCTCGGACCCGAGGCCTTCGACGCCGTACCCTTCCTCGATCTGCTGACCGCGTACGGCTCCCCCTGGGGCGTGCAGGAAGTGAGTGCCTGAGTGCCAGCAGCGGTGTCCGCTCGGGGACTGACCAAACACTTCGGTGACGTGCGCGCCGTCGACGACCTCGATCTCCAGGTCGAGGACGGCGAGTTCTTCTCCATGCTCGGCCCGTCGGGGTCCGGCAAGACGACCGTCCTGCGGCTGATCGCGGGCTTCGAGCGGCCGACCTCGGGCCGGATCCTGCTCGGTGACGACGACGTGACCGACCTGCCACCGCACCTGCGAAACGTCAACACCGTGTTCCAGGACTACGCGATCTTCCCGCACATGGATGTGATCACGAACGTCGAGTACGGCCTGCGGGTCAAGAAGGTCGACCGCAAGATGCGCCGGCGTCGTGCGGAGGAGGCGCTGGCCTCGGTCCGCCTCGAAGGGTACGGCGGCCGCAAGCCGCACCAGCTCTCCGGCGGGCAGCGACAGCGGGTCGCCCTCGCCCGAGCCCTGGTCAACTGGCCCAAGGTGCTGCTGCTCGACGAGCCGCTCGGGGCCCTCGACCTCAAGTTGCGCCGCGAGATGCAGCTGGAGCTCAAGCTCATCCAGCGGGAGGTCGGCATCACGTTCGTCTTCGTCACCCACGACCAGGAGGAGGCGCTCTCCATGAGCGACCGGGTCGCGGTCTTCAACGACGGCAAGGTCGAGCAGGTCGCGACCCCGGTCGAGCTCTACGAGCACCCGGCCAGCTCGTTCGTGGCTGGCTTCGTCGGCACCTCCAACCGGATCGGTGGTGACGCCGCCCGCGCCGTGCTCGGCGTGGCCGGGGAGTACGCCGTACGGCCCGAGAAGCTGCGCCTCGCGCCATCGGGGGAGGCGCTGGCCCCGGACGAGATCGCCGCACCCGGCGTCGTGCGCGAGGTGGTCTACCTCGGCCCGAGCACCCACACGATCGTCGAGCTGGAGGCCGGGCCGCGGCTCACGGTCTCCCGTCCCAACAGCGGTGCCTCGGCCCATGACTCGCTCGAGGCGTCCGGCGCCCACGTGTCCGTGGTCTGGAACCGCGGCTCACAGATTTCACTCTCGGGGCCCCACGATGAAACCCAGGAGAAACCATGACCACGCGCATCCGTTCCCTCGGCGCCCTGCTCGGCGTCGCCGCACTGGCCCTGGTGGCCGGCTGCGGGACGCAGGGAGCCTCCTCGTCCGGCACCAGCCCCCAGGCAGGCGGCTTCACGCCGCCGAGCCTTCCCATGCAGCAGTCGATGGGCAAGACGGAGGGCTCGGTCAACATCCTGGCCTGGCCGGGCTACGCCGAGGACGGCTCCAACGACCCGAAGGTCGACTGGGTGACGCCGTTCGAGCAGCAGACCGGCTGCCAGGCAAACGTCAAGTACTTCGGCACGTCCGACGAGGCGGTCAACCTGCTGAAGACGGGCAACTACGACGTGGTGTCGGCGTCCGGTGACGCGTCGCTGCGGCTGATCGCGGCCGGCGACGTGGCCCCGGTGAACACCTCGCTGATCAAGGACTACGGCCAGATCGAGCCGTTCCTGAAGGACCGCGCCTGGAACAGCGTCAACGGCCAGATGTACGGCGTGCCCCACGGCTGGGGCGCGAACCTGCTGATGTACCGCACCGACCAGGTCAACCCGGCCCCGACCAGCTGGGGCTCGGTCTTCGACCAGTCGTCGACGTACAAGGGCAAGGTCACGGCGTACGACTCTCCGATCTACATCGCCGACGCCGCGCTCTACCTGATGAAGACCCAGCCGGACCTGGGGATCAAGAACCCCTACGCGCTGGACCAGACCCAGCTCGACGCCGCGGTCGGCCTGCTGAAGAACCAGCGCACCAACATCTCGGAGTACTGGTCGGACTACCTCAAGGAGGTCTCGGCCTTCAAGAGCGGCGACTCCGTGATCGGCACCACCTGGAAGGTCATCGAGCAGGTGGCAGCCGGCGAGAAGGCGCCGGTCAAGGCGATCCTGCCGTCAGAGGGGTCGACCGGCTGGTCGGACACCTGGATGATCGCCGCCCACGCCCAGCACCCCAACTGCGCCTACGCCTGGATGTCCTACATCACCGAGCCGAAGCCGCAGTCGGAGGTCGCGCAGTACTTCGGTGAGGCGCCGGCCAACGGCCAGGCATGCGAGCTCACGGGTGCCGCGTTCTGCAAGCAGTACCACGTCACCGACAAGACGTTCTCCGACAAGCTCTGGTACTGGACCACCCCGATCTCGCACTGCCTGGACGGGCGCACGGACACCACGTGCACCGACTACGGCGACTGGACCCGGGCCTGGACCGAGATCAAGGGCTGACCTTGGCGGTCACGACGACTGACCCCGCGCCCCCCGCCCGGACCGGGCGGGGGGCGGTCCTGGCGCGCTCCTCGGGGCTGCGCACGGGGTTGCTCCTCCTCCCACCGATGCTGTGGCTCGGCGTCGCCTACCTCGCGGCCCTGGCGGCGCTGTTCATCACCTCGCTGTGGGGACAGGACGACTTCACCGGGGCGATCGTGCGGGTCTGGTCGTTGCAGAACTACCGCGACCTGGTCGACATCCCGGTCTACCGGACGATCGCGTTCCGGACGATCGGGATCGCGGCCCTGGTCACGGTCGTGGACGCGGTGCTGGCGTTCCCGATCGCGCTGTTCATGGCCAAGGTGGCCTCACCACGGGTGCGCCGGCTCCTGGTCATCGCGGTCCTGATGCCGCTGTGGGCGTCGTACCTCGTCAAGGCCTACGCCTGGCGGGGCATGTTCTCCGAGGGCGGGCTGATCGACTGGCTGGGCAAGCCGTTCGGCCTGCACTCGCCGGGCTACGGCCTGGTGGCGACGACCATCACGCTGGCCTACCTGTGGCTGCCCTACATGATCCTGCCGATCTATGCGGGGCTGGAGCGGGTGCCGAACTCGCTGTTCGAGGCCTCCGGCGACCTCGGCGCGGGCGCGCTGACCACGATCCGGCGCGTGGTGCTGCCGATGGCGTTCCCCGCGATCGTGGCGGGCTCGATCTTCACGTTCTCGCTGTCGCTGGGTGACTACATCGCCGTGCAGATCGTGGGCGGGGCCGGCCAGCTGCTCGGGAACGTGGTGTACGCCAACGTCGGCTCGGCCAACAACCTGCCGTTCGCTTCTGCTCTGGCCACGGTGCCGGTCGTGGTGATGCTGGTCTACCTCGCCGCCGCACGCCGTACCGGTGCGCTGGAGAACCTGTGATCATCTCACCGCGGCTGAAGGCCGTGCTGCGCATCCTGACCATGCTGGTCGTGGTGGTCGTCTACGTGCCGCTGCTGCTGGTGATGGTGAACTCCTTCAACGTCGACCGCACCTTCGGCTGGCCGCCGCGGGGGCTGACCTTCCACTGGTGGAACGTCGCGTTCCACAGCTCCGGCGCCCGGCACGCGCTGCTGGTCAGCCTCGAGGTCGCGTCGCTGGCGACCGTGATCTCGCTGGTGCTCGGAACGTGCGGGGCGCTGGCGCTGCGGCGCACCCGGTTCTTCGGCCGCAACACGGTGTCGCTGCTGATCATCCTGCCGATCGCGCTGCCGGGCATCGTGACCGGCATCGCCCTCAACAACGCCTTCCGCACCATGCTCGGCGTGCAGTTGGGCTTCCTGACCGTCGTGGTCGCGCACGCGACGTTCTGCATCGTCACCGTCTTCAACAATGTGCAGGCCCGCGTGCAGCGGCTCGGTACGTCGCTCGAGCAGGCCTCCGCCGACCTCGGCGCCGGGCCGTTCCGGACGTTCGCACTGGTCACGTTTCCGATGCTGCGCTCGGCCCTGCTGGCCGGTGGGCTGCTGTCGTTCGGGCTGTCGTTCGACGAGATCGTGGTGACCACGTTCACCGCCGGCCCGCAGACCCAGACCCTGCCGATCTGGATCTTCCAGAACCTGTTCCGGCCCAACCAGGCGCCGGTGGTCAACGTGGTGGCCGCCGTGCTGGTGCTGGTGTCCGCCGTACCGATCTACCTCGCGCAGCGGCTCTCCGGCGACACCGTCGCCCCGAGCGCCGCGACGCCCTGAGGCGAGCCCCCGGGTCGAGTGCTGCAGCGGTCGTCAGAGGCACCGCCCCAGCACTCAAACCGGGGTCAGACGTCGCGCAGGGCGTGGTCGGCGCGCCAGAGTCCGGGGGACTTCCCGAAGCTGCGTTTGAACGCCCGGCTGAAGGCCTCCTCGGCGTCGTACCCGACCCGACGTGCGACCGCGGCCACGCCGAGGTCCGTGGAGGCCAGCAGGTCCTGGGCCAGGTGCATCCGCCACTCGGTGAGGTAGCGGATCGGGGAGCGGCCGAGCACCTGACGGAAGCGGTCGTCGAAGCCGGACCGGGACACCGCGGCCACCCGGGCCAGGTCGGCCACGGTCCACTTGCGCTCGGGGGACGCGTGCAGTGCGGACAGCGCCGGGTTCAGCACCGGGTCGTGGAGGGCGGCCAGCCATCCGTGCTCCACGGCGGGGGCGGTGGCCAGGTGCTGGCGCAGCACCTCGACCAGCAGCATCTCCGGCAGTCGGGTCGGCAGCGCATCCGGGCCGAACGGCGCGACGTCGGCCTGAGCGAGCGCGTACTGGATGTTGGCGCGCACCCACTCCGCTCCGGCCGTGCCGCTGGGACGCACCACGAAGGCGGAGGGGAAGACCCGCAGCGAGGGGTCGAAGAGTACGTCGTCGCTGTGCAGGTAGCCGCACACGACGTCGGTCAGCGCGCCGTTCGCTCCGGCCCGGAGCAGGGGCATCCGCGACCAGGGCGGTGCAGGCATGAAGGTCATGATGGGGACGATCTCGCTCTGGCCGATGCCACCCATGCTGTGCTGGTCGCCGTACGGCAGCACGATCACGTCGCCGGCCGACGCCCAGTGCCGCTCCTCGTCGCCGACCTGCACCCAGCAGGTGCCGCTGGCCACGACATGGAACAGGATCACCCGGTCGGTCCCCGGCCGCAGGATGTGCGCCGTGTCGGGTCCCGTCAGCGACTCGTAGGCCCACGGCTCGCGATACTCCGCGCGCAGGAACACCGCCCCCTCGAGTCGGAGTCGCCGCAGAGCGGCCTCGAAGAGGTCCGGTAGCGGAGGTTTCAGGTCACTTCTGGTTGCCCGGTCAGCCGGCCCGGTCGCCCGGTCATGGCCTGCAGTCTGTTGCTGCACGACGCTGATGGTGGCACAACGACAGTCGTCGTGCCTTCGAGAAAAAGGAGAGCAGACATGGCTCTGTTCATGGATGTGCACACGTTGGGCGGCCCGGTCGGCATCGCGGATGTCGCCCAGGCCCACGCGGCGGACGTCGCCACCCAGGGGCGCTACGGCGTCGACTACCAGCGGTACTGGGTCGACCAGGAGGCCGGCAAGATCTTCTGCCTGGTGGAGGCGCCGGACGCCGAGGCGGCGGCCAGTGTCCACCGCGAGGCGCACGGGCTGGTGGCCGACGCCATCTTCCCGGTGTCGGAAGGCTCCTGACGTTTCCCGGGTCGAGTGCTGCGGTGGTCGCTCGGGCCACCGGCACAGCACTCGACCGGGTCGGTCTCAGGCCAGGGCGTCGGTGAGCAGGCGCAGGGTCGCCTCACGGGCCGGTGCGCGGTCGGCCGGGGTGCCGGAGACGGCGCCCGCGACCGGGTGCAGCATGACCTCGTCCACGTCGTACGTCGCGGCGAGCTTGGCCACCTGCTCGGCCGCCTCATCGGGGGTGCCGACGATCCACCGCGCGAGCATCTGGTCGGCCAGCGCCCGGTGCTGCTCGGGGACACCGCGCTCCTCGGCCTCGTCGACGAGCACCTGCGCAGCCAGCTGTCCGCCGGTGCGCAGGGCGATCATCGAGAGCAGGTTGGGCAGCACCAGCCGCTGTGCCTCCTCGTTGCTCCGCGCAACGGCGGCGTTCACGGTGAGGAACGTGCGCGGCTCGGGGTGCGCCTCGCTCGGGCGGTACGACGAGCGATAGAGGTCGAGGGCCTCG
>JAWWPM010000382.1:0-2919 GCA_033854915.1 Nocardioidaceae bacterium | reverse complement strand
GGATCAGCGGCAGGCCGAGGATGCCGTCACGGCTGTCCAGCTCGGTGCGCATCGCCTCCAGGTCGAACCAGAGGTTGTTGGTGGACGCGTACCTGTGCCGGCTCAGGTCGGCCAGCGCGGCCTGGTCCTCGGGGAGCGTCTGCGCGGTCTCGCGGAGCACGATCCGGCCGTCGTTGGTCCGGATGGCGAAGTGGCCGCCCTTCTTGTCGTTGGCGTCGCGGCGCACGGCCTCGATCGCGAACGGCGCACCGGACTGCGCGAACCAGCCGGCCACCCGCGCGTCGGGCACCGCACCGAGGTTGTCGGAGTTGGAGACGAACACGCGCTGGTAGCCGGCCTCGATGAGCTGGTCGAGCAGGCCGGTGCCGCGGATCGCGGTGTAGAGGTCACCGTGCCCGGGCGGACACCACTCGAGCTCGGGGTCGATCGTCCAGCTCACCGGCTCGAGGTTGTCGGCCCGGATCTTGGGCTCCTTGTTCTGCAGGAACTCCAGCGGCAGGCCGTCGACCTGGAGGTCCTGGTAGCGAGCCAGCGCCGCGAGCGTGTCGGCCGAGGTGCGGAACGAGTTCATGAAGATCAGCGGCAGCGGTGCGCCGTACTGCCGCCGCAGGTGCAGCACCTGGCGGGCGATGATGTCGAGGAAGGACAGCCCCCGTCGTACGCACAGCAGCGACTTGGCCCGGTCCATGCCCATCGAGGTGCCGAGACCGCCGTTGAGCTTGATCACCGCGGTGGTCCGGATCGCGTCTGCCGCCACCTCGTCGGACACCTCGACGTCGGCCAGCGCCTCCATGTCGACGGGCTCGATCGAGGACTCCGGGATCATGCCGGTCTCGCCGTGCTGGATCAGCCGGTAGTAGTGCGCGAACACGTCGATCGCGGTCGCGTCGACGCCGGCGTCGGCCATCTTGTCGCGGCACATCTGCAGACGCTTGTCCTTCATGATGTCGATCGTAGGCTCAGTCCGTGATGCATCACAGTTCGGCCGCCAAGCTGGCCCTCCGCGACCAGCTCGTGACCGCCCGCGGGCGGGTCCCGGTGGCCCGGATGGCCACGCAGGCACAGGCCGTTGCCGACCACCTGCTGGCCGCTCCCGAGGTACGTCGGGCCGCCACCGTCGCCGCCTACGTCTCGGTCGGGCGGGAGCCAGGCACTGGGCCGTTGCTGGCCGGACTGGTGGCCGCCGGCAAGCGCGTGATCCTGCCGCTGCTGCAGCCCGACAACGACCTCGACTGGGCCGTGTACCAGGGTCCGGAGCACCTGCTCCCGGCGCGGCGGGGACTGCTCGAGCCGGTGGGCCGCCCACTCGGCCCGGACGCGATCGGCACCGCCGACGTGGTGATCGTGCCCGGCCTCGCCGTCGACCGGAGCGGCATGCGGATGGGCCGCGGTGGCGGCTCCTACGACCGTGCCCTCGGCCGGGTGCCGGTCGGCACGTTCACGTGCATCGTGCTGCTGCCGGGTGAGGTGCTCGACGCCGTACCCTCCGCCGCGCACGACCGCCGGGTCACCGCCGCCGTCACCGAGGACGGCGTGGTCCGCTTCGCCCGCACCATGTGACGGTGGTTGAGGAGGTTGCGCAGCAACCGTCTCGAAGCCTCCGGAAGCAACGGGTCAGGGCTCGAGCACCAGCACCTCCGGCGACGCGCGCTTCACCTGGGCCGCCGTGAACGGCCATGCGGTCGTCCGGCCGGACAGCCACAGGTCGACCTGGTCGACGTAGTGCCCGTCGAACGCGTGGCCCGACGCACCGGCGAGGTTGACCCAGCGGCTGCGGTCGAGGTCGCCGAGGTCGACCACCATCCGCATCGCAGGCGCACTCGTGACGGTGTAGTCGGCGCGCGCGTCCCACGAGGTCGCGTCCACCGCGCCCTCGCCGCCGGCGACCTCGCGCCCGCGACGGTCGAAGAGCATCCGCACCAACGGGTTGCCGTTGCTGAACGCCGGGCGGTCCAGGCGCAGCTGGTGCAGGTGTCCCCAGGTCCACTTGGCCGGGTCGCGGGCCTGTCGGCGGACCAGCTCGTCGCGGGCCTCCTGCATCGCGCGCGCCAGGATCTCGTCGCGGTTCTCCACGGTGTCCTCGGTGGTGACGTCGTCCCACCACGGGCTGTCCGGCTGCTGGAGCAGCTGGGTCATCACGGCCATCCACCGCGAGCTGCCGTCGGGCCACAGGGACTCGCGCAGCTGGTCATGGAAGGTCAGAGCGAGGACGTTGCGCCAGACCACGTTGAAGTACGCCGCGGCGGCCGAGTCGGCGGGCTGCGAGTAGTCCCAGCCGGCGAGGAGCTGCTGACCGCCGGCCGAGTACGCCGAGGGCAGCAGCACGTCGAGCAGGTACGGCGTCAGCACCGGGCCCATCGGGTTGCGGGTGTCGGCCTGGATCCGGGTCATGTCCGCGACCCGCAGCTTGGACCCGACCGCGATCCGGGCCCGGAGCAGCGAGCGGATCCGGGCGCTGCGGTAGCCGTAGTCCCAGGTGTCCGCGAGCCGGTAGGGGTACGACGGTCCGGCGGCAGCCTGGTTGGCGGCCACGATCACGCCCGACGCCGGGTCGGTCTCGCTCGGCAGCCGGCGTGCGGGGATCGTGCGGCCGGTCCAGTCGTCGGCCTTCAGCCAGCCGGCGGCCGGGTAGTCGCCGGTGTGGCCGGCCCGGCGGATCGGCACCGCGCCCGTCGCCTGGTAGCCGATCGTGCCGCTGCGGTCCGCGTAGACGAGGTTGGTCGCGGGGGCGGTGAGGTCGGCGGCGGCGGTCCGGAAGGTCGACCAGTCCGTGGCCCGGTCGATGCCGAGGATCGCGTCGGCCGAGCGGCCGGGGGTGCTCCCGGTCCACGAGACCGCGACGGCGTACCCGTTGCCGCGGTCGGGTGCACCGCTCGGCGCGGGCGCGTTGGCGCCCACGCTGGAGAGCCGACGGGAGAC
>JAWWPM010000381.1:0-2513 GCA_033854915.1 Nocardioidaceae bacterium | reverse complement strand
ATGCCCGCGGCCACCGCCTCGTCGAACCACCGGCCGAACATGGTGACCGGATCGGCGGACAGGTCGGACTCGTCCAGGCCGCGCGCGGCGTACTCGTGGCGCAGGTTCCGCAGGTCGGTGCCCTTCTCGGCGCCCATGTCCGTGCCCATGTCGGGGAGCGTATGACGACTGACACAATGCGGAGGTTGGGCCACCGCAGAGCCCGGCCATGAAGGAGACGCAGAGATGACCGAGGTGCACCACGGACTCGAGGGCGTGGTCGCGTTCGAGACCGAGATCGCTGAGCCCGACAAGGAAGGCTCTGCCCTCCGCTACCGCGGCGTCGACATCGAGGAGATCGTCGGGCGCGTCCCGTTCGAGAAGGTCTGGGGCCTGCTCATCGACGGCTCCTACGAGCCGGGTCTCCCGCCGGCCGAGCCCTACAACATCCCGATCCACACCGGCGACGTACGCGCCGACGTGCAGGCGGGCGTGGCCATGCTCGCGCCCCAGCTCGGCATGAAGCAGACCTACGACATCTCCGACGAGGAGGCCCGCACCGACCTGAGCCGGGTCGCCGTGATGGTGCTGTCGTACGCCGCCCAGGCGGCGCGCGGTCTCGGCCAGCCGATCGTGCCGCAGCGCGAGGTCGACAAGGGCGAGACGCTCGCCGAGCGGTTCCTGATCCGGTGGAAGGACGACCCGGATCCCAAGCACATCAAGGCGATCGACGCCTACTGGTCGTCCGCGGCCGAGCACGGCATGAACGCCTCGACGTTCACCGCACGCGTGATCACCTCGACCGGCGCCGACGTCGCGGCCGCGTTCTCCGGCGCGATCGGCGCGATGAGCGGTCCGCTGCACGGTGGGGCGCCGTCCCGTGTGCTGCACATGATCGAGGAGGTCGAGAAGTCCGGCGACGCCGAGGGCTACGTGAAGGCGCTGCTCGACAACGGCGAGCGGCTGATGGGCTTCGGCCACCGCGTCTACCGCGCCGAGGACCCGCGGGCCCGCGTGCTGCGGCGCACGGCCCGCGAGCTCGACGCCCCGCGCTACGAGGTCGCCGAGGCGCTGGAGAAGGCCGCCCTGAAGGAGCTCAAGGAGCGACGCCCCGACCGCGTGCTCGAGACCAACGTCGAGTTCTGGGCCGCGATCGTCCTCGACTTCGCCGAGGTGCCGCCGAACATGTTCACGTCGATGTTCACCTGTGCCCGCACCGCCGGCTGGTCCGCGCACATCCTGGAGCAGAAGCGCACCGGCCGGCTGATCCGGCCGTCCGCGATCTACACGGGTCCCCCGAGCCGCTCCGCGAGCTCGATCGAGGGCTGGGACGACGCCTGGGGAAAGTGACCCTGGCTGACCCTCCACCCTGTCCGGACGGTGTGGTTTGGTGGAGGTGAGCGGCCACATCGGGGTGGCTGACGCACGGAGGGAAACGGACATGGCAGGACTCGGACTGTTCCGTCGCTCGGCGCTGGTCGCCGCAATTGCACTGATGATCCCGGTCGGCGGCGCGATGGCGTCCTCGTCCGACACCGGGGCGCCCGGCATCGGCGACCGCTACTACCCGGACTACGGCAACGGCGGCTACGACGTCGCGCACTACGGCATCGACGTGTCCTACGTGCCGGCCACCGACGAGCTGTCGGGCACCACCCACGTCGTCGCCCACGCGACCCAGCAGCTCGGCCAGTTCGACCTGGACTTCGTGCTGCCGGTCTCGTCGGTCACCGTCAACGACCGCGCCGCGAGCTACACGCAGGGCGAGCACGAGCTGGTGGTCACGCCGAAGCGCGAGCTGCGCAAGGGCGACCGGATGGACGTGGTGGTCACCTACGCCGGCGTGCCGTCGACGATCACCTCCGACGGGATCAAGCCCTGGATCAAGACCGGCGACGGGGCAGCCGCGGTGGGTGAGCCGGAGATCGCCGCCTGGTGGTACCCCAGCAACGACCACCCGCGTGACAAGGCGTCCTACAACGTCAAGGTGACCGTCGCCCGCGACCTCGAGGCACTCGGCAACGGCGTCCTCGTGTCCCACCGGGCCAGCAGCGGCCAGCGCACCTGGCACTGGCGCGAGCGCAAGCCGATGGCGCCCTACCTCGCGTTCTTCGTGGTCGGCCAGTTCGACATCACGCAGAGCACCTCCCGATCCGGCCTCCCCGTGGTCACCGCGGTGGCGTCCAACGGTGGCAGCGAGGGCACCTACGCCGCCGGCGACCTGAAGCGGACGCCCGAGGTGCTCGCCTTCGAGTCCCGGCAGTGGGGCCGCTACCCGTTCGACGCGCAGGGCGGCGTCGCCCCGGCGGCCGACTTCGGGTTCGCCCTGGAGAACCAGACGCGGCCGGTCTACACGCGCGGGTTCTGGCGCAACGGCTCCAACATCTACGTGATCGTCCACGAGCTCGCCCACCAGTGGTACGGCGACTCGGTCTCGGTGCGCAACTGGAGGGACATCTGGCTCAACGAGGGCTTCGCGTCGTTCACCGAGTGGCTGTGGTCGGAGAAGCACGACGAGGGCACCGGCAAGCAGC
>JAWWPM010000380.1:0-2666 GCA_033854915.1 Nocardioidaceae bacterium | reverse complement strand
GGGGAGACCCTGACGATCCGGCACGACTCGCTCGACCGGGCGTCGTTCACGCCCGGCGTGCTGGCCGGCATCCGGGGGGTCGCGGATCATCCGGGCCTGACCGTCGGGCTCGAGCACTTCCTCGACTTCGACTGAGGCGGCCGATCGCCGACCCAGCGCGGGTTCAGACGACCAGGCGGAGCAGCGCAGCGGTCAGCGCCGCCGCGATCACCACGACGAGGAACGGCGCCCGCAGCAGCAGGGCGACCACGGCCACCCCGAGCCCCGCGGCCCGCGCGTCGAGCGCCAGGTGGGTGCCGCGGGCGAAGACCTGGACGGCCACGAGCGCAGCCAGGAGCGCCACCGGAATCAGGTCGGCGATGCGCTCCACCAGCGGCCGTTCCAGCACCCGGGCGGGGATCGACAGGCCGGCCAGCTTGAGCAGGTAGCAGCCCGCCGCCGCGCCGAGGATCGCCCACCACATCACGACGTGCCCTCCTCAGCCTGGGTCCTACCCCGGCCCAGGAGCCCAGCCAGGAGTGCGACGCCGCCGGCGACGAGCACCGGGACGCCGGCGGCCGTGATGGGTACGACGCCGAGCGCGACCGCCGCGGCGACGACCGCGATCACCCGGTTGCGCGGCTCGGTCAGGCGCGGCCAGAGCAGCGCCAGGAAAGCCCCGCCCACGGCGGCGTCGAGACCGTAGGTGCGCGGGTCGCCGATCAGGTTGCCCGCGATCGCACCGAGGAACGTGAAGAGGTTCCAGAAGACGAAGACGGCCAGGCCGGTGCTCAGGAAGCCCACGCGGGCGGCCTCACCGGAGTCGCGGGTCACCGACATCGCCGTCGACTCGTCGAGCACGAGGTGGGCCACGGCCGGGCGCCGCCAGCCGCGGAAGGCGAGCAGCGGGGCCAGCTTCAGGCCGTACAGGGTGTTGCGAGTGCCCAGCATCAGCGCCGTCACGGCGCCGGACAGTGGTGCACCTCCGGCCGCAGCCGCGCCGATGAAGGCGAACTGAGACGCGCCGGTGAACATCAGCAGGGACAGCGCACAGGTCTGCAGCACCGAGAGCCCGGCCCCCACGGACACGGCGCCGTACGACGCGCCGTACAGGCCGGTGGCGATCCCGACCCCGAGCCCGTCCCGGATGATCGCCCGGCGCTCGGCCCCGGGGAGCCGAGGTGTCGGGTCGGTCACCCGCCGACGGTAGCGAAGGTCAGCGGCGCCGCTGGAGCCGGATCGGACGCGGCTGGGGCTGGTGGATCACGGCGTACGACGCGACCAGGCCGACGACTCCGCCGGCCAGGGCTCCCATGGAGACCGCCAGCGGCACCGGCGTCATGTGCGCTACCCACGCTCCGGCGATCACCCCGCCGAGCAGGGTGATGGCGCCGAGGACGACCTTGTGGAGCAGCGGCAGCGGTCCGAACATGGTGCGTCCCCGATCATCCGACGTGGCGGCGACTGCCGCGGTCTGATCCATGGTGCCGCCCGATCGCGCGAAATCCAAGGGACTCAGGCCAGCGATGTGTGCAGCCTGATCTGCCGCACCTGGCTGGTTCCGGAGCCGTCGAGGTCGAGGGTCCGGTGGGCGGTGTCGGGTCCCCAGCCGGCGGAGTCGAGGAACGCGCGGTAGGCGTCGTCGTCGGCGACCAGCCAGGCCACCGCGCGGGTGAACCGGTCCGCGAGCATCGTGTCCACGGCGGCCTGCAGCAGTCGCGACCCGTGGCCCTTGCCGCGCTCCGCCTCGTCGACGGTGAACTCCATGAGCTCGCCGTCCGTGGCCGGGTCGCAGTCGGGGTCGGTGGCCGGCGTGGTGATCGCGAAGCCGACCACCCGGTTGCGCTCGAGGGCGACCAGAGCGCGGTGCCTCGCGTCGGCCGGGCGGGTCAGAGCGTCCCGCCAGAGCTGGGCGAAGTCGGCGGTGCGCAGATCGCCCGCGGCCGGCACGAGCGCGGCGTACGACGTGGCCCAGGCGCGGGCCTGGATCTCGGCGATCGCCTCCGCGTCGTCCGCCCAGGCGACCCGGACCGAGACGTCGCCCGATGGCACCGTGGGGCTGCTCATCCGCCCATCCTGTCAGCCGCCCGGGTGTTACACCGTCCCGGCAGAGATGCAGATCGGTGTCACAACCACTGGTAGCGTGTGGCGGATGTACGGCAACGACTTCGGCAGCGAAACGCCTGGCGAGCTGACCCACGACACCGCCCACGACGAAGGGGCGTTCACCGCGCTCCTGGCCGAAGAGGGCCGGGTCGAGCCGCGCGACGACATGCCCGAGGCCTACCGCAAGACGCTGGTCCGCCAGATCGCCCAGCATGCCCACTCCGAGATCATCGGCATGCAGCCCGAGGGCAACTGGATCAGCCGCGCGCCTAGCCTGCGCCGCAAGGCGATCCTGATGGCCAAGGTGCAGGACGAGGCCGGGCACGGGCTCTATCTCTACGCCGCCGCCGAGACCCTCGGCGTCGACCGCGCCGACCTCATCGACCAGCTGCACTCGGGCCGCCAGAAGTACTCCTCGATCTTCAACTACCCGACGCTCACCTGGGCCGACGTCGGCGCGATCGGCTGGCTGGTCGACGGCGCCGCGATCACCAACCAGGTGCCGCTGTGCCGTTGCTCCTACGGCCCCTACGCCCGGGCCATGGTCCGGGTCTGCAAGGAGGAGTCGTTCCACCAGCGCC
>JAWWPM010000379.1:0-8648 GCA_033854915.1 Nocardioidaceae bacterium | reverse complement strand
CGGTCGCGAGGTCGAGGTCCGTGGTGGCGTCGTCGTGGAAGGCGACCAGGGGCCGCTTCGCACCGACCGTCACCGACAGGTGCGAGGACGCGAGGATGTCTCCATCGGTGTCGAGCACGTCGTACGGGATCTGGTAGGGACCCTGAGTGAGACCCGAGACGGCGACCGTGCCGTCGGCCTCCACGAACGCGTCGACGCCGGCCGGGACCGCGCCCAGGTTGGGCGAGTCGCCGGCGAGCAGGAAGGTGTCGTTGGCCAGCACGTCCACCGAGGTGGACTCGTCGACGAACGTCGAGACCGGGTCGGGGTTGGCGGTCACGTGCCGGGCGACCAGGGTGACGGTGCCGGTGTCGGTGCCGCCGAAGCCGTCGGCGATGGAGTAGGTGAAGGTGTCGTCGACCGGCGCGGCGTCCGGGGTGTACTCACACGAGTCGCTGCCACAGGTGACCGTCCCGTGCGCGGGCGCCGAGTGGCCGGTGATCACGAGGAGGTCGCCGTCCGCGTCGGTGTCGTTGCCCGTCGGTGAGAGCTGCTTCGGGTTCGGGTCGACCAGCGAGACCGTGTCGGCCACAGCCACCGGGGCGTGGTTGGCGGCGGCTCGAGGCGCGGCCGAGCCGGTCGCCCCGCTCGGGTCGTCCTGACCGGCGAACATCGCGGTGACGTAGAAGAAGTACGTCGTGCCGTTGGTCAGACCGGTGACGTCGTGGGGGCCGGTTCCGGCGCTCGTGATCGTGGTGCCGGTGGAGTGGTCGAAGATCGGGCTCGTGCTCGAGGTGATCCGCATGCCGGTGATCCCGTTGGGCAGACCCGGCCAGCTGACCGTCGCCTGGCCGTTGCCGGCGGTGATCTGCACGCCGGACGGGTCCACGACCTTGACCGTCAAGGTGGCCTGACCGATGGGGTTGAGATCGATGTCGTCGAGCTCGTAGGTGATCGTCTTGGTCCCCACGAAGGGGGAGACGTCCGCGCTCAGGTCCACCGAGATCGAGGACCCGTCCGTGGTGACGTCCGCATCTGTGTTGCCCGGCAGGCTGACCGACTGGCTGCCGTCGGTGCCGTCGTTGGCCATCACGTCGTAGAAGCCGAAGCCCCCGGTGTCCTGGATCCCCTGGTCGTCCGCGGCTGCGGCGGCCGCGTGCGCGGCCGGTGTCAGCGCCAGCGGCCCGACCGCCAGGGCGACGGCAGCGAGCCACGCCAACCTGAGCCTGAAATTTCTGCCGAGCGCCATGGCGTACTCCCCCTGTTGCCAATGCCGGAGCGCGCAACGTAACCCGCGTGCCTCGACCGGGGCACGACCGATTTAGGGGTACTTCTCTAGCCCGTTTGTGCAATGGTCGGGCTCAGCCTCACCCTCGCGGGTCGGCTCAGCGCTTGCGGGCGCCGCCCTTGCGCTTGACCGGGACGTGGAGCGCGTGCCCCTCGTCGCCGGACTCGAGCGCGTCGGATCCGGTGCCTGCCTCGCCCGCGGCTGTGCCGTCGGCGGCGACTGCGGCCGGCGGTCCGGCCGGTCGGCTGGCCGATCGGCGGCGGGTGCGGGTGACCACGCGAGGGGGCTCGGGTGCGGACGCGGGCTCGGGCTCGGTCGGCTCCGGTTCGGGGACCAGCACCGGCTCCGGGCTCTCGGGCTCGGGCCCGTCGGCGGCCTGGTCTGCGGCCGTCTCCTCCGGCGACGCCGTCTCGTCGGTCGGCTCGGCGACGGCCGCTGCGTCGGAGCCGGCCTCGCTCTCGCTCTCGCTCTCGGCCTCGGCCTCGGCCCGCTCGTGGCGCGCCATCGCCGCGATGTCCTTGGGTGAGGGGGTCGACGGCTTGGCCGGGGGCTCGGGCTGGGACTCCTGGGCGCCGCCCTTGGCCCGGGTACGACGGCCGCGGCGCGGCTCGTCCTCGCTCTGCCTCGGCTCGACCGGCGCCTCCTCCACGACGACTCCGCGACCGTGGCAGGTCGGGCAGTCGTGGGAGAACGACTCGAGCAGGCCGGTGCCGATCCGCTTGCGGGTCATCTGCACCAGACCGAGCGAGGTGACCTCGGCGACCTGGTGCCGGGTGCGGTCGCGACCCAGGCACTCCACCAGGCGGCGGAGCACGAGGTCGCGGTTGGACTCCAGGACCATGTCGATGAAGTCGACGACGATGATGCCGCCGATGTCACGCAGCCGGAGCTGGCGGACGATCTCCTCGGCCGCCTCCAGGTTGTTCTTGGTGACGGTCTCCTCGAGGTTGCCGCCGGACCCGGTGAACTTGCCGGTGTTGACGTCCACGACGGTCATCGCCTCGGTGCGGTCGATCACCAGCGAGCCACCCGAGGGCAGCCAGACCTTGCGGTCGAGCCCCTTCTTGATCTGCTCCTCGATGCGGAAGGCCGCGAAGACGTCCTGGCCCTTGGTGGGCTCGTAGCGCTCCAGCCGCTCCTCGAGGTCGGGCGCGACGTGCACGACGTACGACTGCACGGTCTCCCAGGCCTCGTCGCCCTCGATGACCAGCTTCGCGAAGTCCTCGGTGAACAGGTCGCGGACGACCTTCAGGGTCAGGTCCGGCTCGCCGTAGAGAAGCTGTGCGCCGGCGGACTTGGTGGCGGCCTTCTTCTCGATGTCCTCCCAGCGCGCCTTGAGCCGCTCGACGTCGCGGGTGAGCTCGTCCTCGGCGGCACCCTCTGCGGCCGTGCGGACGATCACGCCGGCGGTGTCGGGGACGATGTCCTTCAGGAGCGTCTTGAGGCGGTTGCGTTCGGTGTCGGGGAGCTTGCGCGAGATGCCGCTGGTCGTGCCGTCGGGCACGTAGACCAGGAAGCGGCCGGCCAGGCTGACCTGGCTGGTCAGGCGGGCGCCCTTGTGGCCGATCGGGTCCTTGGTGACCTGCACCAGGATCGGCTGGCCCGAGGAGAGCACCGACTCGATCTTGCGCGGCTGGCCCTCCTTGTGGCCGAGCGAGGACCAGTTGACCTCGCCGGCGTAGAGGACCGCGTTGCGGCCCTTGCCGATGTCGATGAACGCCGCCTCCATCGAGGGCAGGACGTTCTGCACGCGGCCGAGGTAGACGTTGCCGATCAGCGAGGTCTGCGACTCCCGGGCCACGTAGTGCTCGACGAGGACGTTGTCCTCGAGCACCGCGATCTGGGTGATGTCACCCTTCTGCCGGATCGCCATCACCCGGTTGACCGACTCACGACGGGCCAGGAACTCGGCCTCGCTCACGATCGGCGCCCGGCGGCGGCCGGCCTCGCGGCCCTCGCGGCGGCGCTGCTTCTTGGCCTCGAGCCGGGTGGAGCCGGCCACGGCGGTGATCTCGTCGTTGGCGCTGCGACCGCTGCGGACCCGGGTGACGGTGTTCGCGGGGTCGTCGCCACCGGAGTCGCCCTCCTCGCCTGCGCGGCGTCGGCGACGGCGGCGACGCGACGAGGTGGACTCGCCCTCGCCCGAGGCGGGCGTGTCCGCGCCGTTGTCGGCGGACTGGTCGGTGTCGTCGTCGGCGGAGTCGCCGGTCTCGCTGCCCTCGGCACCGGACTCGCCGCCCTCGCCGCCCTTGCGGCGGCGGCGGCCGCCACGACGGCGCTTGCGGCGGGCGGTGCTCTCGCCGTCCTCCCCGCCGGACTCATCGGCGGCGGTCTCGGGCTCGTCGGTGCCCGACGCGACCTCGGCGTCGGCGGGCGCCTCGGCGGCAGCCTTGGGCGCGGCGGCCTTGCGGGTACGACGTGCCGGCGCGGTGGCGGGCTCGGGAGCCTGGAACAGCGGGGCGGCCACGCTGGAGGCCGCGGGAGCCGCCTCGGCGGGGGCGCTCGACGCGTCGCCGGCGGGCTCGGTGGCCTTGGTCGCCCGCTTGCGGGGCGCGCGCTTCGGCTTCTCCGGCGGGGTCTCCCCCGAAGTCTCCGCCGAGGGGGTCTCGGTGGCCGGAGCGGGCTCGCTCCGGGCGGAGGACGACGCGGCCGTGGCCGCGGTCTTCCTGGTCGTGGTGCGTTTGCGGGGCGCCGCGGCCTTCTTGGCCGGCGCACTCGCTGCCTCGGCCTCCGGGGCCGCTGTCTCGCTCGACGCAGCCGTCTCGGCGGACGGTGCGGCCGCCTTCTTGGTGGTCCGCTTGCGCGGGGCCCGCGCCTTGGGGGGTGTCGCCTCGGTGTCGCCGGTGGGCGCCTCGGCGGTGGTCGAGCTGTCGCGATCATCCTGGTCGAGCATCTTGCTCCTCGGCCCGGCCACTGCAGTGCAGCACCGGACGGTGTCCGACGCCTCCGACCCGAGCGGACAGGGCCGAGGGCGCAAAGCCTTCGTGTGGCGGCGACACCCTCCGCGGGTGCGTCACTGACGCCATCTCGTCACCAACCGCGGTCGCCTGGCCCTAGCGGCTGGGTGCTGTCACCATTCCAGCCGGGCTGCGTCGCGGTCGGGTGACGACCTGGTCTCAGCGTGCCGGGCCAGTGAGCGGACCGGCGAGAACGTCGTCGGGTCGATCGGGACGGCGAGCCGAGTCGATCAACCGCTTCGAGTATCGCACACCCGACCGGAGGACCACCCCATCCTCGAGACTCCGGACGCGTCGCTCGCTCAGTGGTCGGAGCCGAAGGGGTCGAGGATCATCCCGGTCGCGGCATCGACGGTCCCCTGCTCCAGCCGGGTCACCAGCGGCGTCCCGTCGATCTCGAGGCCGGAGCAGTGGGTGAGCCCCGACAGCACGTCGTCGGGGCGCACCGAGGGCACGGTGTGCCGCAGGAGCACGTCGAGCCGGGACCCCGCGTCGTACGCCGTGACGGTGAGCGCGAGGACGGCGGCGCGGCTGTCGAAGGTGCGCAGGCCCTTCTTGGTCATCCGCTCCACCGCGACCGAGTCGGCAGCGAGGAACGCGTCGGCGGCCGCCGCCAGCACGGGCTCCGGCGTGTCGGGCAGGTCGATCAGCCACCGGCTTGCTTCGAGCCGGTCCGCCAGGCTGCCGCCACCGGCGACGACGACTGCGAGCACGTCGAGCCCGTCGGGCAGGGCCTCGTCGAGCAGCTCGGCGATCTGCGCCGGGTCGCTCTCCTGGGCCAGACCGATCTCGAGGTACTCCGCCTCGCTCGCGGCGCCCGTCGGCGAGGCGCCGGCGTAGGAGATGCGCGGGTGCGGGTTGAAGCCCGAGGAGTAGGCCATCGGGATCCGGGCCCGGACCAGTGCCCGCTCGAACGCCCGGCTGAAGTCGCGGTGGCTGGTGAAGCGCAGCCGGCCCCGCTTGGCGTAGCGGATCCGCAGTCGCTGCACCGGGGGTGCCTGCTGCTCGGGCTGGGCTCGCACGGGGAGCAATCTAGGCCAGGGTGGCGAGATGCTCCCGGCTGAGGGGCGACTGGTAGATCGAGCGCACCACGTCACCGTCGAGCCACGCGCTCAGCTCGGCCGCCTTCGCGTCCAGTGCCCTTCGGGCAGCGGCCGGCAGCTCCTCGGCGGGTACGACGAGCACCTCGCCGTCGTCGCGCTGGGCCCAGCCGCCGACGATCCGGCCGTCCCACCACGCGGTGGGGCCGCCGTTGCCGTTGCGGTCGAAGATCCGCTCCGCGTGGTCGCCGAGGTGGAAGCCGCGCGCCTTCCAGCCCATCGTGGTGGGGTCGAGCGCCGGCAGCAGCGCCGCCCAGTGGCCGGGGTCGGGAACCGCGTCGACGTCGTCGGGGAGCACCCAGCCGGAGCCGCCGCCGTCGAGGGAGACCTCGACGGCCTAGACCGCCGCGAGGGCGGCCCGCACCGCGGCCTTGGTCGAGCCCAGCCACCAGACCAGGTCGGCCTCGGCGCCGGGCCCGAAGCTGTGCAGCCAGGCCGCGACCAGCGCGGCGTACGCCTCGGGCTCGGGCAGCGGCTCGGGCCGCTCGCCGAGCCACGCGGCGGTGTCGGTCCAGCGTGGCCGCGACAGCTTCCAGTTGCCGTCGTTGGCGCCGCGCACGATCGCACCGGTGGCAGCCAGGGCGACGATCACCCGGCCGGAGATCGCGACGTCGGCCTGGTAGGCGCCCTTGCCACGCGTGACTCGGGCGTCGAGGGCCGGGAGCCGCTCACGGATCTGGGCGGCCGTCAGCGGGCCTTCGTCCGCGAGCAGGTCGCGCAGCAGGTCGAGGTGGCGCTCGGTCCAGGCCAGGCCGTCGCTTGCGATGCCGGTGTCGTGCACCTCTTTTGCCACCTGCCGCACCTGCTGGCCGGCCACCCGCGCGCTGGCGCTCCCCCACACCGCGGGCAGCAGCTCGCGTGGGAAGGCGAACACGGTGCGTCGCATGGCGAGCTGCTTGACCACGGTGCGCTCGTCGTAGAGGGCGGCGTCCACGTCGTCGCGCGTCGCCCCCGACCGCGCCCAGGCGGCGAGATGGACCGAGGCGGGCTCGGTGGCGTGCAGACAGGTCATCGCCCGGGTCGCGGCCAGGGTGTCGGCGAGCGGAGCGGCCAGACCGTGCCGTGTGCCCAGCCTGGCCCGCCGCTCGTCGTCGTCGAGGTGCCGCATGCCGCCATCCTGCCCGACACCGCCGACAGCTCCCGGTGGTCGAAGAGGTGTTCCGCGACCTGGCCGAGGACTGGCGATGTGACGGCGCCCCGCTGCGGGTGACACGATCCCGCGGTGTCCGTGCCACGTCGTACCGCCCTGGTCCTGGCCGGACTGGTCCTCCTGTCGTTCAACCTCCGACCTGCTGCGGTCAGCGTCGGCCCGGTGCTCGCGGAGGTACGACGCGGGCTGGGGTTGTCAGGCGTCGAGGCGGGCCTGCTGACCTCCCTGCCGGTGCTCGCGTTCGCGGTGTTCGGCGCGCTGGCCCCGACCTTCGCCCGCCGCACCGGGCTGCACCGGGCCATCGCGGTGTCCCTCGTGGCGGTCGTGCTGGGCCTCGGCGGCCGGGTAGCCGTCCACGACTCGGCGACCTTCCTGGCGCTGAGCGCGCTGGCGCTGGCCGGCATGGCCACGGCCAACGTGCTGATTCCCTCGCTGGTCAAGCTGCACTTCCCGGACCGGATCGGCCGCGCCACGGCCATCTACACGACCGCGCTGGCGGTCGGCCTCACCTCGGCGTTCCTGCTGACGGTGCCGGTCTCCGACGCGTTCGGCGGCTGGCGGTCCGGCCTCGGCCTGTGGTCGCTCACGGCCCTGGTCGCGGTCGCGCCGTGGATCGGCCTCGCCGCGCACGACCGCCACCTGGAGAACGGCGCCCGGAGCATCTCGTTCGCCGACGTGGCCCGGACCCGGATCGGCTGGGCGATGGCGGTGTTCTTCGGCCTCCAGTCGCTGCAGGCCTACTCGATCTTCGGCTGGTTCGCCCAGCTGTGGCGCGACTCCGGCTACTCCGCCGAGCAAGCGGGTCTGCTGGTCGCGATCATCGCCGGCGTGAGCATCCCGCTGTCCCTGTGGCTGCCTGCCGCCTCCGCCCGCCGGGCCGACCAGCGCGGGCTGATCCTGGCCGTGCTCGGCTGCTACCTCGTCGGCTACGCCCTGCTGCTCGTCGACGCGCACGCCCTCGCGATCCCCGCGGCCCTGCTGGTCGGCGTCGGCTGCTGCGTCTTCCCGGTCGTGCTCACCCTGATCGGGCTGCGGGCCCGTACGCCCGACGGCACCGCCGCCCTGTCCGGATTCACCCAGTCACTGGGCTACCTGATCGCCGCGATCGGTCCCTTCGTGATCGGCACGGTGTACGACGCCACCAGCCACTGGACGCTCCCCCTCTGGCTGCTGCTGGTGCTGGTGCTCCCCCTGCTGGCCGTCGGCGCCTACGCCGGCCGGCCGGCGTACCTCGAGGACCAGCTGGGTCTCACCACGGAGTAGCCGGACGGTTCAGCTCGCGGCCTCCGAGTTGGACCCCACGGACTCGAGCATTCTCGCGATGGGCTCGAGCACGTCGATCAGCTCGTCGACCTCGGCCGGCTCCAAGCCTTCGTACGGCGCTTCCGCCAGGGCATCGGTCAACGCCTCGACCCGGTCCTTGGTCGCCCGACCGGCGTCGGTGAAGCGACCGGTGTCGTCGACGAGTCCACGATCGCGGAGGCCGTCCATCACCTCGGCCAGGCGGGCCCCGGGCAGGTGGTGGATCCGGCCGAACGACTCGGCCGGGTAGATGCCCAGGTCGAGGGCGCTCAGCACGTGGGCCTCGGTCCCGCCGATCCGTTCGGAGACCAGCGCAGCGATGTGGCCGTCCCCGCGGTGCTCGCGGAGCATGTTGGCCGCGTGCCAGAGCCGGGCCAGGGGCTCATGTGGCATCGGGAGCGCGCGGAGGGCGGCGTACATGACCCGACCCTCGATGGGGGCACTCGTGGACGCGGCGGACAGCAGGTCCGCGGCCCGCGCGAGCCCGGGCGTCTCGACCAGGTCACCGAGGATCTGCTGCAGCGCCGCCACGCAGCCCCGCTGGCGCGCGGCATGGGCCGCCTCGGGGGTGGTCGTGTCCCAGACCTTCGGGAGGTGGCGGGCGACCTCGCCGTCGGCGAAGTTGTAGAAGGCGGCGTGCACGACCTCGGCCGGGACCCGGCCGAGCGGCGCGGAGCGTCCCGCGAAGTAGCCGTCCCAGTAGCCGCGGAAGCCCAGTGCCGCCATCGCTTCGTTGGGCTCCGGGGAGAAGAAGTTGACCAGCGAGATCGGCTCGGTGAGCTCGAAGAGACGCCGGGCGACGGGTCCGCGATGCGACATGGGGGTCATCTCCTGTACTCGTGACGGCACCCTCGTGGACCGCCTCCTCACTG
>JAWWPM010000378.1:0-25167 GCA_033854915.1 Nocardioidaceae bacterium | reverse complement strand
GATCTACACCTCCTACGGTCCGCAGCCGCCCGCCAAGATCGTCGAGGGCGAGCTCGGCAAGCCGATCAAGATCTTCAACTCGATCCTGTCGCCGGGGGTGGTGGTGACCGGCGGCCGGGTCAGCACGTCGGTGCTGTCGCCGGCGTGCCGTGTGGAGGCCGGGGCCGAGGTGTCCAACTCGGTGCTGCTCAACGGGGTCACGCTCGGTCGCGGCGCCGTGGTCCGCAACGCGATCATCGACAAGAACGTGCACGTGCCCGACGGTGCGCAGATCGGCGTCGACCCGGAGGCGGACCTTGCCGCCGGCTACTCCGTCGAGGACGGGCTCACCATCCTGGCCAAGGACCAGGTGGTGCCGGATGCCTGACAGCCGAGCAGGGCAGCTCGCCGAACCGAGTGACCTGGTCGACGTCGCGCACCTGGTCACCGCCTACTACACGGGCGTCCCGGACCCGGAGGACGTCGACCAGCAGGTCGCGTTCGGCACCAGCGGGCACCGGGGGACGAGCCTGAGGACGTCGTTCAACGAGACCCACATCCTGGCCACGACGCAGGCGATCTGCGACTACCGCAAGGAGCAGGGGTACGACGGTCCGCTGTTCATCGGGCGCGACCCGCACGGGCTGTCCGAACCGGCCTGGGCGACGGCGCTCGAGGTGCTGGTCGCCAACGACGTGACCGTGCTGGTCGACGACCGGGACGGCTACACGCCGACCCCCTCGGTCTCGCACGCGATCATCCGCGCCAACGGTGGCCGTACGACGGGCAGCGGCCTGGCCGACGGCATCGTCGTCACCCCGTCGCACAACCCGCCCACCGACGGCGGCTTCAAGTACAACCCGCCGCACGGCGGTCCGGCCGACACCGATGCCACCAGCGTGATCGCGGCCCGGGCGAACGAGCTGATCCGGGCCAACCTCGAGGGTGTCCAACGGGTCGCGTTCGTCCGCGCCCGCGCCGCGTGCTCGCCGTACGACTTCATGGGGACCTACGTCGACGACCTGCCCAACGTCGTCGACATCGACGCGATCAAGCGCGCCGGGATCCGGATCGGCGCCGACCCGCTCGGCGGGGCGAGTGTCGACTACTGGGGTGCGATCGGCGAGCGGCACGGGCTCGACCTGACCGTCGTGAACCCGCTGGTCGACCCGACGTGGCGGTTCATGACCCTCGACTGGGACGGCAAGATCCGGATGGACTGCTCCTCGCCCGACGCGATGGCGTCACTGATCGGGCGCAAGGACGACTACCAGATCGCCACCGGCAACGACGCTGACGCCGACCGGCACGGCATCGTCACGCCCGATGCCGGGCTGATGAACCCCAACCACTTCCTGTCGGTGGCGATCGGCTACCTGTTCGGCGGCGCGCGTACCGACTGGCCGGGCACCGCACGGATCGGCAAGACCCTGGTCTCCAGCTCGATGATCGACCGGGTGGCCGGCGATCTCGGCAAGGAGATGGTCGAGGTGCCGGTCGGGTTCAAGTGGTTCGTGCCGGGCCTGATCGACGGGTCCTTCGGCTTCGGCGGCGAGGAGTCGGCCGGTGCGTCGTTCCTGCGCCGCGACGGCTCGACCTGGACCACCGACAAGGACGGCTTGCTGCTCTGCCTGCTGGCCTCGGAGATCCTGGCGACCACCGGGAAGAGTCCGAGCCAGCACTACACCGACCTCGTCGCCGCACACGGCGACCCGGCATACGCCCGGGTCGACGCTCCGGCCGACCGCGACCAGAAGGCCAAGCTCGCGGCGCTCTCGCCGTCCGACGTCACCGCCACCGAGCTGGCCGGGGAGCCGATCGTCGACAAGCTCACCAAGGCCCCCGGCAACGGCGCGAAGATCGGCGGGCTCAAGGTGACCACCGAGAGCGCGTGGTTCGCGGCCCGGCCGAGCGGGACCGAGGACGTCTACAAGATCTACGCCGAGTCGTTCCGTGGCGCCGACCATCTCGCCGAGGTGCAGGAGGCGGCGCGCGAGGTGGTCTCGGCCGCACTCGGCTGAGGGCGGCTCACGGCGACAGGTCCTCGGGCACCGGGATCCGGCTGACCCCACCGAGCCGGCGCTGGAAGCGCACGTGCGGAGCCCACGCGTCGAGGGCGTCCCACAGCGCCTGGTGCGCGGCCCACGGGAGCGGGTCGTCGCCTCGCTGCCACGACGCCCCGAAGCTGACCCAGACCGGCACCCAGTCGGCCGCGACCTCCCACGCCCCGCCACGGCTCATGATCAGCCGCCGCCGGATCTGGAAGGCCTCGCGCGGGCCGTCGACGCAGATCGGCGCCGTCTGCACCGGCCAGACCCGCAGGTCGAGCGTCATCAGCAGCAGCTCGAGCTCCTCGAGGGCCCGCGGTTCGACCAGCACGGTCGCGACGTTCTCGTGCGGGCGCCTCATCTGCGAAACGCTAACCCGACGTCACTGAATTTGTCGCCAACCGATTGCAACCCTCACGACCGGGATCGCGTCTTGGTCGCAACACACACACACAGAAAGTCTCGGAGAGCCCAGGAGCACGCCATGTTCACCCCCGTCCGACTCCGGCATCCCGCCGTCGCCGCCGGCCTGTCACTCACAGCACTCGTAGCACTGGCCGTCGCCGGCCCGTCGTACGCCGGCCTCCCTGCCCACAACGAGCAGGTCGTCCTGATCAACGAGACCAACGCCCAGGTGGACGCCAAGTCCGCGATCAGCGGCACCGGCCAGGTGGCGTCGTACGACGGCCGCTTCGTCGTCTTCTCGACGGGCGCGGCGCTCGTCGCCAGCGACACGAACGACACCGACGACGTCTACCTGCGCGACACCATCGACGGCATCACCATCCTGGTCAGCCAGAAGGGTGGGAAGCCCGGCAACGACGCGAGCTTCGAGCCGACGATCTCCGACGACGGCCAGTACGTCGCGTTCACGACCTTCGCGACCAACCTGTTCAAGGACCACAACGGCGGCGCGCTCGACGTCGTGGTGAAGGACCTGTTCACCGACAAGACGAGCCTGGTCTCCTCGGACACGAGCGGGAAGCAGTACAAGCAGAACAGCTTCGCGCCCGTGATCAGCGGAGACGGCAGCCGCATCTCCTTCCAGACGTTCGCGCCGTTCGGAGCCAAGGACCGGGACAAGCGCGAGGACGTCTACGTCCGCGACCTCGCCCACCACTGGACCAAGCAGGCCTCGCTGACCCCGAAGGGGACCGACGTGAGGCAGTCGATCCTCAACGGTGACATCTCCGACGACGGCAACCTCGTCACCTTCGGCGAGGCCAACAACCTGTGGGTGCGCAACGTGAACAAGGGCACGACCCAGCGCTTCTGGCACGAGCCCGACTCGCCGCCGTGCCAAGGCTTCCCGATCGGGAGCGCCGGGCGACCGGTGATCTCCGGCAACGGCAAGTACGTCGCGTTCTCGTCGTGCGCCAGCGCGCTCCCCGGGCCGGCCGAGCACGGGCAGATCTACCGGATGAACCTCACCACCGGCGCGACCACCCTGGTCACCAAGCCTGCGACCTCGGGCAAGGCGGGGAACGCGGACTCGTTCCTGCCGAGCCTGTCGCGCAGCGGCCGGTACGTCGGCTTCGGCAGCGACGCGTCCAACCTCGCCGGCGTCGACACGGGCACCAGCACGGACGCCTTCGTCGCCGATCTGAAGAAGGGCAAGATCGTCCGTGCTTCGCAGGCGCCGGACGGCACGGAGGGAAACACCTGGAGTGCCAGCACCGCGGCCGCGATCAGCGGCGACGGCCACACCCTGGTCTACGAGTCCTACTCGCAGAACCTCGTCCCGGGCGACCAGTTCGACTGGGAAGAGGTCTTCGCCTGGCGGGCCTGACCAACGGCACGACCCAGGGGAGGGCATCAGACGCCGACGGCGAGTCGCACCACGACCGTGTCGCCGACGTCGATGCCCTCCCTTCGGCGTACGTCGAGCCGCAACGGCACGATGTAGCGCCCGTCCTTGGGCCACAGCGACGTCGTCCACTCGGTGCCGCCGATCCGGACGGTCACCGGGATCATCCCCCAGCCGTAGCTGACCATCGCGGCGGTCTCGGCGAGGTCCTCGCACTCGTCCTCGGGCACGGTGACGAAGTGGTGCGGGGCAGGGCCCTTCCAGTGCCAGACCTCGCCGGTGAACTCCAGGTCCATGGGCCCCAGCCTACGAACCCGTTTCGCTCCGGGGCTGACGGGTACGCAGCAGCATGAGCTCGACAACCCGTGTCATCAAGGCCTCTCCCGCTGCCGTATGGGACGTGCTCGCCGACGGCTGGCTGTACCCCCTCTGGGTGGTGGGCGCCTCGCGCATGCGCGAGGTGGACTCGAACTGGCCGGAGGTGGGCAGCAAGCTCCACCACTCGGTCGGGGCCTGGCCCGTCCTCATCGACGACAACACCGAGGTGACGGGGTCGCGCCCGAGCGACTTTCTCGCCGTGCGTGGCCGAGCGTGGCCGGCCGGCGAGGTCGACGTGGCGATCAGCCTGCGGGCGGTGGACGGCGGCACCGAGGTCGTGATCGAGGAGGACACCGCAGCAGGGCCCGGCGTACTCATCCCCAAGCCGATCCGGGGCGTCACCTTCCGCTGGCGCAACGTCGAGACGCTGCGCCGCTTGGCCTACCTAGCCGAACGACGTTCCAGCCCCGCCGACTCCGCCTGACGCGTTCCGACACCACACACGAGGGAGCACACCATGAGAGCACTGACCTGGCAGGGCAAGCGATCGGTCTCGGTCGAGACCGTCCCCGACCCCGTGATCCAGCAGCCCACCGACGCGGTCATCCGCGTCACGTCGACCGCGATCTGCGGCTCGGACCTCCACCTCTACGAGGTCCTCGGACCCTTCCTGACCCCGGGCGACGTGCTCGGCCACGAGACGATGGGAGTCGTGGAGGAGGTCGGCGCCGAGGCCGGCGACCTCCAAATCGGCGACCGCGTCGTCGTACCGTTCAACATCTCCTGCGGCTCGTGCTGGATGTGCTCGCGCGGCCTCTACGCCCAGTGCGAGACCACGCAGGTGCGCGAGTTCGGCAAGGGGGCGAGCCTGTTCGGCTACACCTCGCTGTACGGCGCCGTGCCGGGAGGTCAGGCGGAGTACCTTCGTGTCCCGCACGCCGACTTCGGCCCGATCAAGGTGCCCGACGGCGTCAGCGACGAGCGCTATCTCTACCTCTCCGACATCCTGCCCACCGCCTGGCAGGCCTTCGAGTACGCCGACGTCCCCGAGGAGGGCACGGTCGCGGTCTTCGGGCTGGGCCCCGTCGGCCAGCTGACCGCCCGGATCGCCCGGCACGCGGGGCGCCGGGTGATCGGTGTCGACCGCGTGCCCGAGCGGCTCGCCCTCGCTGCCGCCCACGGCGCCGAGGTCGTCAACCTCGATGCGGTCGACGACGTCACGCAGGCGATCTTCGACCTCACGGAGGGCCGGGGTGCCGACGGGACCGTCGACGCCGTCGGCATGGAGGCCCACGGGTCCCCGCTGGCCAAGGCCGCGATCTCCGCCGTCGGCGTGCTGCCGGACAGGATGGCGCGCCCCCTGACCGACAAGTTCGCGATCGACCGGCTTGCTGCGCTGCAGGCCGCGATCAAGTCGGCCCGGCGCGGCGGGACGGTCTCGGTCTCGGGCGTCTACGGCGGCGAGATCGACCCGATGCCGATGATGGAGATCTTCGACCGAGGCCTGACCATGCGCTTCGGCCAGTGCCACGTGAAGCGCTGGACCGACGAGATCTCGAAGGTGCTCGAGCAGGGCGACGACGTGCTCGGCGTCGAGGGCCTGGCCACGCACCGGCTTCCGCTCGAGGACGCGCCCGCGGCCTACGAGATGTTCCAGAAGAAGCAGGACGGCTGCGTCAAGGTGGTGCTCAAGCCGTGACGCCCGGTGTCACGGCGGGTCCCCGGGTGGTCCTGGTGACAGGAGCCTCCAGCGGGATCGGTCGTGCCACCGCCCTCGCGGCCGCTGCCTCGGGCGAGCACGTCGTGCTCGTCGCGCGCGAGGAGCCGCCGCTGGTCGACGTGCAGAAGGAGTGCATCGCGGCCGGTGCGGCCTCCACGCTGGTGCTCCTTGCCGACGTGGGCGACGACGACGAGGTCGCCTGCTGTGTCGATTCTGCACTGGCGGTGACCGGGTCGATCGATGTCGTGGTCAATGCCGCCGGCGTCGTGGCCTACGGACGCACCGAGGACGTGGCCGCAGACGTCTTCGACGGAGTCCTGCGGACCAACGTCCTTGGCTCGGTGAACCTCGCTCGGCACGTCATCCCCGTGCTGCGCCGGCAGGAGCGGGGCACCCTGGTCCTGGTCGGGTCGGTCATCGGCCACATCGCGGTGCCGGGGATGTCGCCGTACGTCGTCAGCAAGTGGGGCGTGCGGGCGCTGGCCCGACAGCTCCAGCTGGAGAACCGCGATCGGCACGACGTCCACGTGGTCTACGCCGCCCCAGGCGGGGTGGACACCCCGATCTACGCCCAGGCCGGCAACTACTCCGCAGCAATCGGCCGGCCACCGCCGCCCGTGGCCTCCCCGGAGAAGATCGCCCGACAGATCCTCCGGCTGGTCGATCATCCGCGGCCCCGGGTCCAGCTCGCGGTCACCAACCAGGTCATGCGCTTCGGCTTCACCGCTCTTCCCTGGCTTTTCGACCTCATGGTGGGCCCACTGTTCGCGGTCGCAGCCAAGGACCGCACCACCCCGGTGGCTGCCGGTCCGGGCAATGTGCTGGAGTCGGTGCCCGAGGGCAACCGCCTGCACGGCGACCAGGGCAGCCCGATCGCGGGCATCGCCCGCAACCTCCTGGACGTGGCCCGATCGATACGGAAGCGATGACATGACGGCCTACGACGCAGTGGTGGTCGGGTCCGGGCCCAACGGCCTGGTGGCCGCCAACCACCTCATCGACGCCGGCTGGTCGGTGCTCGTGCTGGAGGCCCAGCCCGACGTCGGTGGTGCGGTCCGCAGCGACCGGGAGCTGCATCCGGACTTCGTGCACGACACGTTCAGCGCCTTCTACCCACTGGCCGCCGCAGGCACCATCCAGTCGTTCGGACTCGAGGAGTTCGGCCTGACCTGGGTGCACGCGCCGGCGGTGCTGGGGCACCCGTTCCCTGACGGGCAGTGGGCGATGCTGCACCGCGACCGTCGGGTCACCACTGACCTGATGGAGCAGCAGCACGCCGGCGACGGCGAGGCGTGGCATCGGCTGTGCGAGCAGTGGGACCGGATCGGCGACCACCTGATCGGCGCGCTGCTGACGCCGTTCCCGCCGGTGCGGCACGGGGTCGGCATGCTCGCCCGACTCCGGTCGGTCGGCGGGCTGGACTTCGTGAAGACGATGCTGACCCCGGCCACCGAAGTGGGGTGGTCACGCTTCGGCGGGGCGTCGCCCAGGACGCTGATCGCCGGGAACGCCGGACATGCCGACATCCCGCTGAACGCGCCGGGGTCCGGGCTGATGGGCATCTTGATGTCGATGCTCGGCCAGACTGTCGGCTTCCCGGTGCCGCAGGGTGGTGCCGGGATGCTGACCCAGGCCCTGGCCGCGCGGCTGCAGGCCCGGGGCGGCGAGATCCGGTGCTCGACCGAGGTCGTCGGGGTCGACGTCTCGGGCGGACGCGCGACCGCGGTGCGGACCGCCGATGGCGAGCGGGTCCCGGCAAGGCGCGCCGTGCTCGCGGACGTCATCGCCAGCAAGCTGTACGGCGGGCTGGTGGCCGCCGACGACCTGCCGGCCCGCACCGTCCGCTCGATGCGGTCGTTCCAGCTCGACCCCGGCACGGTCAAGGTGGACTGGGCGCTGGACGGAGCGATCCCGTGGGCGTCCCCGCCTCCGCACGCACCGGGCACGTTCCACGTCGCGGACTCCGTGGAGGACATGACCGAGGCCCTCGGGCAGGTCAACGCACGGTCGATCCCGGCGCACCCCTTCATGCTGGCGGGGCAGATGACCACGACCGACCCCAGCCGCTCTCCGGCCGGGACCGAGTCGATGTGGGCCTACACGCACGTGCCGCAGCACGCCACGCGCGACGCCGGTGACGGCGGGATCCGGGGCGTCTGGGACGAGTCGGACTGCGAGCGCTTCGCCGATCGCATGCAGGAGCGGATCGAACGGCTCGCACCGGGGTTCGGCTCGCGCGTCCTGGCCCGACGCGTGCTCGGTCCCCGCGAGCTGGAAGCCCGCAACGCCAACCTGGTCGGTGGTGCCATCAACGGCGGCACGTCGCAGCTCCACCAGGAGCTGATCTTCCGTCCCGTGCCGGGTCTCGGCCGCGCGGAGACGCCGGTGCGGGGCCTGTACCTCGCCTCGGCCTCGGCGCACCCGGGCGGGGGCGTGCACGGGGCTGCGGGGATGAATGCCGCCCGGGCAGCCCTGGCCCATCACCGGGTGCGCACCGCCGGCGGGCTCATCCGCCGGGGCAACGACGCAACCTGAGGTCCGCCGGTGCGGCTGCTGGACGGGGACACGACCCGCGTGTGAGCCTGCGGTCATGACTGATCGGGACCCGACCACGACCCCCGCGCGCTTCGAGCAGCAGCGGATGCGAGGCACGGAGTTCCGGCACGTCGACCTCCGCGGTTCGACGTTCGAGCACGTCGACCTGAACGGCGTGCGGATGCGCGGCGTCGAGCTGGTCGACGTGGAGATCAGCGGAGAGATCTGGAACCTGCGGATCAACGACGTCGACGTCGTACCCCTGATCAACGCCGAGCTCGACCGGCGCGACCCGGACCGCGTCAAGATGCGTCCCACCGACCCGGCCGGCTTCCGCGAGGCGTGGGACATCATCGAGCGGCTCTGGGGCCAGACCGTCGAGCGCGCCCGCGGCTTCGACCCGGAGCTGCTGCACGCGAGCGTCGACGACGAGTGGTCGTTCATCGAGACGCTCCGCCACCTGGTCTTCGCCAGCGACGCCTGGATCCGCCGCGCGATCATGGGCGAGCCCGCGCCCTGGAGCGCGCTCGACCTGCCGTGGGACCAGATGCCCGACACCCCCGGGGTGCCCCGCGACCGCGACGCGCGCCCGACCCTCGACGAGGTGATGATCCTGCGCCGCGACCGGATGGGCATCATGCGCCAGCTCGTCGACGACCTCACCGACGAGGAGCTCGCCTCCAGCACCGACCCGGTCGAGGGCCCGGGCTGGCCTCAGTCGCGCAGCTATCCCGTCAAGGAGTGCCTCTCGATCGTCCTCAACGAGGAGTGGCACCACCGGCTGTACGCCGAACGCGACCTCGACGCGCTGGAGTCACACGCGGCGGAGGCCGGCCAGCACCCCTGACTCGTCGCCCCAGCGGCCGGCCAGCGTTGCTTCTGCCTCGACCGGCGTCCCGACCCGGCGTACGACGACGAGCTCGAGGTCGCCGTACCGCGTCACCGTGGTCGCGCCCTCGTCGCGGACCTCGGTGACCGAACGCTCCGGTTGGCCGAGCCCGTGCAGACCACCACTCCCCCGCACCGTCATCCGGGGCGGCACGATCTCGCGCCTGCCGTCCACCTCGAAGTACTGCTCGACGCCCTCACCGGCCTCCGCGATCGCGGTCGCCAGCTCCGTGCACCAGGTCGGGTCGCCACACGCGTCGTAGACCCAGCGCGGGCCCAGCACCGAGTGGTCGGCCGTGCCGACGAGGAACTCCTCCGCCCCGTCGAGCGGCGCGCCGCGATAGGAGAGCGGAACGTGGACGAGCACGCCGTCGGGGTCGGCGAGCAGGGCCGCCTCGAGCCCGACCTGTCCGGCCGGGTCGTCGAAGCGGTACGACGCGATCGTCCGCACCGGCTCGAACCCCTCGGCCCAGGCCCGGGTCGCCAGCCAGGCGGTCATCAGGTCGCGCTTGGAGGGGGTGAGCGTTGCATCGTGGAGGAGCGCCATGCACCCGACCCTAGAGCTGACGGGGTGTCGGTGAGAACTACGTGGATGAGTCCACGCAGCCTCATCCACGGATCGCGCGACCACGGTCCGGGACCGCGCGGCCGCGGAGGCATCAGGTCACCGGCAGGGGGTACGGCGTCGTGATGAGTGAGGTCACCGAGCCCGTCGAGCAGCCCCGGCGCCCCGACGAGCCCAGCCCGCTGCGCGGCTCACGGACGAGCAGGTTCTGGTTGGCCCTGGTGGTGCTGATCGTGATCCTGCTGCTCCTGGTCGTCTTCGTCGCGCAGAACACCCGCCAGGTGCAGCTCTCGTTCCTCGGCTGGGACTGGCACCCGCCCCTGGCTGTGGCCCTGCTGGTCGCCGTGGTCGGCGGGCTCGGTATCGCCGCCACCGCCGGCACGCTCCGGCTCTGGCAGGTGCATCGGCGGGTACGCCGCACCCGCTAGGCGTCCAGCACGAACTCGTCACCACGGGTGATCGCGACGACCGATCCGTCGGCATGGACGCCGTCGATCTGCACCTCGGGACTGCCGATCACGATGTCGACATGGGTGTTGGCCTGGTTGAGGCCGGCCGCGATCCGCTCCTCGGCATCGAGCTCGAGGCCACCGCGGAAGGCCGACGGGTAGCCCATGCCCCAGGCCACGTGGGAGCCGACGTTCTCGTCGTAGAGCATGTCCTTGAAGACCAGGCCGGTCTTGGCCACGCGGGAGTCGGAGTCGACGATGGCGACCTCGCCGAGGTGCCGCGACCGCGGGATCAGCTCGAACTGCTGCTGCACCTCCTGCTCGCCGCGCGATGCCTTCACGCCGGTGATGGTGCCGTCGCGGAGCTCGAGCTCGAGGTCCTCGACCATGGCGCCCATCGAGCTGAGGAAGAAGGGCGCGGCCGTGCGCAGGCTGCCCTCGGCCCGCCGCCAGTCCGGCGACATGAAGACCTCCTCGGTCGGCATGTTGGGCACGAACTCGACACCGGCGTCGTTCTCCAGCGAGCCACCGATCCAGACCGACTCCGGCGCCATGCCGATCGTGATGTCGGTGCCTGGACCCTGGTAGCGGACCCTGTCGAACCCGTGGCCGTTGAGGATCTCGGCGCGCGCCTTGAGCTTGGCGATGTGCTGTCGCCACGCCTGCTCGGGATCGGCGTCGTCGAGGCGCATCGAGACTGCGACGGCCTCCCAGAGCGCGGCGGTGTCGGCGACCCCGACGCTGTCCGCCCAGCCGCGGGTCGGGGCTCCGACCACGGTCCACGCCACCTGGCCGCTGGTGATGGTCGGCATCGCCTCGGAGATCAGGTCGACCGGTTGCGACTTCGCGAGGCGCTCCGGGTCGAGGCCGTCCATCAGGGTCGGGAACGGGTTGCCGGTCAGGCTGATCAGCGCCGGCTTGGTGTCCTTCCAGGCGCGTACGCCGTCCAGGATGTGCTCGGGCGTCTTGCCGAGCAGCTCCTCGGGCGCGTGCAGCACCGCGGCCCGCTGCAGATGGCGGTCGTGGTAGTCGATGGTCACCCGGCTCGCGCCGACGCGGTACGACTCCTCGGCCAGCGCTCGTGCCGCCTCCGCCTGCTCGGGCAGGCAGCTGATCTCGACCTCCTGACCGGGCTGGACGTTGACGCCCACGCGCACCACGAGGCGCGCGTACTTCTTCAGCAGGTGGTCGTACGGCTCGGTCATGACGCTCCTTGACGTAGTGCTCGGTGAACTTCCGCCATCGTGCCTCGCCGTCGAAGCCCGGCACAGCAGTTCTGTCGTTTCCTGAGCTCAGCGTCCGCGGCGAAGGGCCAGGGCCGCGACGTCGTCGCTGCGAGTGTGGTCGCGGAGGGTGGTGACCAGCTCCTCGAGCCTGGCGGCGAGTGCCCCGTCGCTCAGGTGAGCCACGTCATCCAGGACGCGGCCCTGTCCGACATCGATGTCCTCGTCCCGCCGCTCGATCAGACCGTCGGTGAAGGCCAGCAGCAGGTCGCCGACGGCCAGGTCGAACGTCGTGACCTCGCGATCGCCCTGTCCGGTGCCGAGCGGCGGCCCTCCCGTCGACGGCAGCTGCTCGACCGAGCCGGCCGCCCGCAGCACGACCGGCGGCGGGTGGCCGGCGTTCACCATCGCCACGAGGTCCTGCGCCGGGTCCGCCACGAGATAGACCAGCGTGACGAGCTGCCCGACGTCGTACGCCGTGAAGAGGCGGTCCATCATCCCCAGCACGTGCGCCGGGTCGGGGTCGACGGCGACATAGGCGCGGATCGCCGCCCGCATCTGAGCCATCGCCGCTGCGGCGCGGACGCCGCGCCCCATCACGTCTCCGACCAGTACGACGAGCCGGCCGTCGGCCTGGGGCAGTACGTCGAAGAAGTCGCCGCCGATCTCCGTGCGTCCGGCGGGGCTGTAGTACGACGCGACCTCCCAGCCGGGGATGTCGTCGGGGAGCTCGGGGAGCACGGCGCGCTGCAGCCGCTCCGCAGCCTCCAGCGTCTCCGTGTGCAGCTCGCTGTTGTCGATCGCGATCGCCGCGCGCCGGCCGAGGTCTGTCGCGAACCCGAGGTCACTCTCGTCGTAGCGCCGGTCGGACTCCGCCATCACCAGCGTCATCGCGCCCAGCACGGTGCCGCGGGCCACGAGCGGCACGATGATCACACTGCGCAGGTGCAGCGCCAGGATGATCCGCCGGTGTTCGTCGTCGCGCGCCGCCGGTGCGAGCATCTCGTCGGTGATCTCCGGGACCAGCATCGTCTCGGCGGTGCGGATGACCTCCCACACGCCGCCGGCCTCGCGCTCCGCCGGGTAGCGGGCCTGGAGCTCGACGGCGAGGGCGACCTTGGCGGGATCGACGTGCTCGGCCGCTAGCCGGTGCAGCCGGTCGTCCTCGACGAGGTCGATCGCGCACCAGTCCGCGAAGGTCGGCACGGCCATCCGGGCGACCTCTGCCAGCGTCCGCTGGTAGTCCAGGCTCTCGGAGAGCTTGCCGGTCGCGTCGGCGAGGAACTGCACACGGGCCGCCTGCCGGGTCGACTCCTGCTGGGCCCGGATCCGCTCGATGGCCTGGGCGCAGGAGTCCGCGATGACGCCGTAGAACTCCATCTCGGCCACGTCGATCCGTCGCCGGCCCGGGAACGACCAGGTGACCACGCCGATGGTTCGTCCGGTGAGACGTAGCGGCAGGGCGATCATGGACCGCTCACCCTCGGCGGCCCGTTCGAGCTCGGGGTAGCGCTCGGCGATCGCCTCACGACCGAGCAGGACCATCGTCTCGCCGGAGCGGGCCACGTCTCCAGCAGGGGTGGGGTCGTGCACCGAGTAGCGGGTCCAGCGTCCAGCCGCACCTTCTCGTCCGCCACGCAGCCCCGCCAGCGACAGGGTGTCCGGGCCGACGAGCAGGGACAGGGAGCCGACCGTGGCGCCCACGGCGTCCGCGGCCTCGCCGATCACCACCTTGGTGACGGTGTCGAGGTCCTCGGCGGTCGCCAGCTCGGCGGCGACGCGGGCCAGACCGGTGATCCGGTCGGCGAGCCGGCGCGCGATGTGCACCCTGCTGCGGGCACCGCTCAGCTCGTTGAGGACGCAGACCAGACCGGTCCTCGCGCCATCGCTGCGTACCGGTGCGCAGCTCACCTCGGTCCGGGTCGTCGAGCCATCCGCGCGTACGACGTCCAGCTCGCCCATCCACGGGACGCCTTCCAGCACCTGAGCCGCTGCCTCCCGGAACGGGTCCTGGTCGTCGCCGCTGAACACCGCCTCGGCGATCGGCCTCCCGCGCATTGCCTCGCCCCGCAGGCCCAGCAGCTGTTCGGCGGCGGTGTTGACGAAGGTGATCAGTCCAGCGCCGTCGGCAACGACGGCCGCCTCGGCGAGGGCGTCGAGGTAGCCGAGGTCGGGGGTCCCGAGGGGGCCGGCTCCAGGCACGCGGACATCATCACACCGATCTCGCGGCGAGTCCGGGGGTCGAGGCAAGGCGCCCATGCCGCCACCGACCGGTCAGAGGTCGAGCACGAACCAGACGGTGGTGCCGTCCTCGTCGAGCTCGTAGCCCCAGCGCGAGGCCAGGGCCTCGACGAGCTGGAGCCCACGGCCGTGGATGCGCAGCGGGTCGTCGAGCGGCTCGGGCGCGGTGACGTCACGGGCACCGTGGTCGTGGACGGTTGTGGTCAGGACGTTCGGCTCCAGCACCATCCGCACCGAGCACTCGGTGTGCGAGTGGATCACGGCGTTGGTCACCAGCTCCGAGACGCAGAGCACGGCTGTGTCGGTGATGTCCTGGTCGACATCCCACTCGTCCAGGACGCTCCGCAGGAACCGGCGAGCCTCCCCGACCGCTGCCGGATCCGGGAGGACCTCACGGACCGCGACCTGCGCGCCGGGAGGCGTCGCCAGCTTCGGGAACGCGACCGCGGGCCGCCGCTCGCCCAGCTGCGCGTGCCACAAGGAGGCGCCCAGCTCAACTCCGCTCAGTGCGAGCTCGCGCCGGTGAGCGTCGTCGAACGCCTGCGGCTCGTCGTAGTACAGGACGAAGCCGCCGATGACCCGGCCCGAGGCCAGCAGGGGTACGGCGGCAACGGCGCGGGTCGCCGTCCCGGACTGGCCCTCTACGAACTCGGCGTAGCCACCCGCGAGCTCGTCGAGGGAGCCGACGACCAGCTCGGCGGTCCGGACCGCGGTGTTGAGGGGCAGGTCGTCGTAGGCATCGATGTGGCACCACGCCGTCGCGGCCGAGGCGTCCCGATCGCCGGCCGTGAACCGCAGCCGGCGGCCGCCGCCCTCGTCCAGGGCCAGCCCGATCCGGCGCACTCCGGGCAGCCGGGCCAGCTCGGTGAAGGCGCTCTGCGCCCAGGCTGCTACGCCTGGCACCGTTGTCGGTGCCCCGTTTCCTGCCGGATGCACGCCCTCAGCGTAGGCCGAGACAGCCGTCCGCGTCTGTTGTCAGCAGAACACGGGCCTCACTCAGGGGCGCAGCACCCACCGGGCGGGGGGCGCGCCGTCGGCCTGGTCGGCCCACGTCCGCTCGACCTCGGCGAGCGGTAAGACGTCGTACGACATCCGGATCCGGCCGGCCGCGGCGTGCTCCAGGACCGCGGAGATCGCGGTCGCGCGCTGCTCGGCGCTCAGCGCGTTGTTGGTGTAGCCGAGCACGGAGGCCGACCTGCTGCGAAGCACCGAGGACTGGAGGGTCGCCACGTCGCCCGAGGCGCCGCCCAGGTTGACCAGCCGGCCGCCCTCGGCGAGGACCCGCGACGCCGCCGTGGCGGCGTGGCCCCAGACCGGGTCCAGCACGACATCGAAGGGACCTGACTCGGTCAGCGCCGCGGCGAGCGCGTCGGCGTCGCCGCCGAGCGGCACGACGAGATCGGCACCGGCCGTCCGGGCTCGGTCGACGGAGCTCGTGCGCGCGACGGCCACCACCACCGAGGCGCCCAGCGCCCGGGCCGCACCGATCCCGGACTGCCCGACAGCGCCGCCACCGCCGAGCACGAGGACCCGTTCGCCGGGCTGGAGTCGCGCCCGCCACGACAGCGCCATCCAGGCCGCGACTCCGGAGAGGCCGAGCGCCGCCGCGAGCTCGTCGGGCACACCCTCGTCGAGGGCTACGACGTCGGCGTCCGGCACCAGGCACAGCTCGGCCATGCTGCCGTCGCCCGGCCGCATCCCGGCCGGCGTGTAGAACCACACCCGCGCACCGACGGGACAGGTGTCGGACGCCTCGACGATGCCGACGCCCTGACCGCCCGGAACGTAGGGCGTTGCGGGCGTGCCGAAGTACGACGTGCCAGACGCGCAGAGCAGGTCGAGCGGCACCACGGGAGCCGCCGTCACCCGCACCAGCGTCGAACCCGGCGACGCCGCCGGCGCCGGGTGCTCGCCGTACGACGGGGACGAGCCGGGGGTGTGCAGGACCGCCGCGCGCATCACGGCCGGCTCACGTGGAGATGTCGGGGTAGGGGAGCGAGAGGTGCTCCATCGCCTTGCCGTAGGCGATCTGGTACTCCAGCGGCCCGTGGTCGCGCTCGAACAGCGCGATGAAGAGCGTCAGCGTGAGGAATGGATGGGCGCCCATCTCGAAGAGCGTGACGTGATCCTGCTCGACCAGCGCGCGGCGTTCGTCGTCGGCGAAGGCGAGCCAGGTGGACTTCTCGTCACTGTGACTGTTGAGGATCAGGTTGGCCATCTCGGCCTCCCACCAGGCGACCGTCCCGGCCGGGTCCTCGCGGTAGCGCTCGACGAGCTCGGGGTCACGGTCGACGGTGTAGAGGAACTTGTCGAGGAGGTACTTGCTCATGCGAGGGCTCCCTCCGGGTACCAGGTGAAGTAGGCCTCCATCGTGTGGAAGAGGTCGAGGGAGTCGGTGTAGTCCGCCTTCACACCGTCACCGGCGACGCCCATCATCAGCATGAAGTCCATGAAGCCGTGGGTCGCGTTGCCCGGCTGGTGCAAGCTGTCGAGCGAGACCTCCCCGAGGCAGCCCTCGAGGTCGCCGTTCGCGATCCACTCGACGGCCTTGCGGTCGAAGTCGGGATCGGGCCCGTGCTCGCCGAACTGGCGCGGCCCGCCGAGCTCGAGCGAGAGGTGCCCGGTGCCGATGATGGCAACGCGCTGATCCGACGGCCACGACTCGACCAGCTCGCGGATCGCCTTGCCCAGCTGGACGAACCGCTTCGGCTGCGGCAACGGCGGCGCGAAGATGTTGGTGTAGATCGGCACGATCGGCAGGTCGGCCTGCGGCCGCAGCGTGATGATCGGGCAGGTGATGCTGTGGTCGATCCGCAGCTCGTTGCTGAAGGCCAGGTCGAAGTCCAGGTCGAGGCCGTTGCGCAGGATGTGGCTGGACAGGTCCTCCTGGCCGGCCAGCGTCATCCGGGGCAGTCCGAACTCGCGCTCCTCGTTGTACCAGTTGGCGTCGAAGTACGGCGCCTTGCCGACCAGGAACTGCGGCATGTTGACGAGCCACAGCTGGTGGAAGTGGTCGCTGCCGACCATCACCAGCACGTCGGGCTCGGCGCGCGTCAGCGTCTCGCGGAAGGCCTCGATCTTGGCTTGCCACTCGTCGGCGAACGGCGGCCGGTCGGCGCCGATGGCCGTGCTCGCCTTCAGGTAGAAGGGGTGGTGCGTCGAGGCGATGACCGCAGCGACGGTGGCCATGCTCGCTCCTCTCTCGCTCAGTCCTCGGTGGCCGGGTCCACGTACACCGCGTTGCGGTCGATCGTCAGATAGGCGTCCATCCCGATCGGGCGGCGGCGCTCCTCGGCCAGCTGGCCGAGGAGGCCGGCGGCACGGGCGAGCAACGCGAAGCCGCGCAGCATCTCCACCGGCAGCCCGAGGTCGGCGAGGGCGGCGCCACAGACGCCGGCGCCGTTGAGGGGAAGTCTTCTACCCAGAATGTCTTCGTGCGTGCGGCCGATCGCCTCGAACAGCCGCAGGTGCGGGCCCCTGAGCCCTTCCTCGTCGGCGATCTGGAGGAGTCGCGGCGTCCGCGGGTCGCCCTGCTTGTGCACCGGGTGGCCGAGGCCGGGGACGAACGCTCCCTGCTCGCGAGTACGTCGTACCGCCGCCAGCGCGAGCGCGTCCCAGCCATCGTCGTCGGTGGGCAGGTCGCCGTCGTGCTCCTCGAGCACGCCGTGCAGGTAGCCGCCGCAGTCCTCGGTCACACCGAGGAACCGGGACCCGCCACCGAGCAGCCCGGCAGCAAGCGCGCCCTGGAGCGAGTCGGGCGCGGAGAGGTAGGTGAGCCGGGCGGCGATCGCGGTCGGGGTGAACCCGTGGTCGGCCAGCGCGACCAGCACGGCCTCGAACACCCTTGTCTCACTGGGGCTCGGCCGGCGGAGGGTGACCAGCCAGAAGGCGAGCTCGCCGAACCCGACGTTCCCCATCAGGTCGCTGAGGTCCTCCCCCATCAGCGAGATGGTGTCCGCGGTCGACGTCCCCAGCGACGTGGAGAACTCGAGCCCACTCATGTGTCCCCCTTCAGCCAGGCCCGGATCTCGTCCCCGTGCTCGTCGAGACCGGGTGGCGGCAGGCGGTAGTCGACGGGCGTCTCGGAGAACGTGATCGGGTTGCGGATCGACGGCACCATCGCGTCACCCTCGCCCACCTCGACGACAGGTTCGAGGCCGATCTCCTGGGCGAAGGCGACGCCACCGCCGACGTCGTTGATCGGTCCGCAGGGCACGCCGGCGCCGATGATCGCGCGGAACCACTCCATCTTGGGCCGGGTCATCAGGCGTTCGACGAGCAACGGACGGAGCTCGTCGCGGTTGGCGGTGCGGTCCTCGTTGCGCGAGAAGCGCGGATCGTCGGCGAGCTCGGGCACGCCGAGCACCTCGACCAGCTTGCGGAACTGCCCGTTGTTTCCCGCGGTGACGACCAGCTCGCCGTCGGCGCACATCAACGGCTCGTAGGGGAACAGGCTCGGGTGGCTGTTGCCCATGCGGACGGGTACGACCCCCCCGGCGGCGAAGGCGCTGGTCTGGTTGACCATCCCCGACATCGCCGTCGCGAGCAGGTTGACCTCGACGTGCTGGCCGCGTCCGGTCTCGTCGCGCGCGTGCAGCGCGGCGAGGATGCCGATCGTGGCGTGCAGCCCGGCCATCACGTCGAAGACCGAGATGCCGGACCGGAAGGGCCCCGTGTCGGGGGCACCGGTCAGGCTCATCAGCCCCGACATCGCCTGGACGATGATGTCGTAGCCGGGCAGCACGCGGCCCTGCTCCGTCGTACCGAAACCGCTGATGGAGGCGTAGACGACCTTCGGGTTGGTCGTGGCCACGGTGTCGTAGTCGAGCCCGTAGCGGGTCAGGCCCCCGGGCCGGAAGTTCTCCATCATGATGTCGGCGCGGCCGGCCAGCTCCCGGGCCAGGGTCAGGTCCTCGGCGTCCTTGAGGTCGAGGGCGACCGAGCGCTTGTTGCGGTTGACGCCGAGGTAGTACGTCGAGACGCCCTCGCGCACCGGCGGCATCCAGGAACGGGTGTCGTCGCCCGCCGGCGACTCGACCTTGACCACCTCCGCGCCGAGGTCGGCCAGCAGCATCGAGGCGTAGGGGCCGGCCAGGATCCTGGAGAAGTCGGCGACCAGCAGCCCGCTGAGCGGTCCGGTCGGTGGGTCGGTCACGAGGATCCTTTACTCATCTGCGGACAGTCGTCCGCATCGGTGTCCCGCCAGTCTCGGAGCGCATCTGCAGCGCTGTCAAGCGCCCCTTGACAGCCCGGAGACCCCGGACGACAGTGATCACAGTTGTCATGAGCCGTCAGGCGGACATGTGTACGGGAGGAACGATGACCGACTCGATCGTGCTGCGCGGGGGCACCGTGCTGACGATGGACGACCACCGCACCGTCCATCAGACCGGCGACGTGCTCGTCGTCGGCGACCGGATCGAGGCGGTCGGCCCCAGCCTCGAGGTCCCCGACGGCACGCGGGAGGTCGACGCGACCGGCGGCATCGTGATGCCGGGCATGATCGACACCCACCGGCACATGTGGCAGACCGCGATGCGCGGGTACGGCGCGGACTGGACGCTGACGCAGTACTTCGTCTGGTACTACCTCGAGCACGGCACGTCCTTCCGGCCCGAGGACATCCACGCGGGCAACCTGCTCTCGGCCTGGGAGTCGCTGGAGGCCGGCGTCACCACCACGGTCGACTGGTCCCACGGGCTGCAGACGGTCGACCACGCCGATGCGGCGGTCGACGCGCTGCAAGCGGTGCCGGGCCGGTTCGTGCTGGCCTACGGCAACATCCAGGCCGGTCCGTGGGAGTGGACCGCCGACCCGGCCGTCCGCGACTTCTTCGAGCGACGGCGTACCGGTGCCGGAGACCTGCTCGGCTTCCAGCTGGCCTTCGACGTCACCGGCGACCCGGCGTTCCCGGAGCGCGCGGCCTTCGAGGTGGCCCGCGACCTCGGCCTCGCCGTGACCACGCACGCCGGGGTCTGGGGGGCGACGAACGACGACGGCATCCGGCTGATCCACGAGAACGGCTTCGCCTCACCGGACAACATCTACGTCCACGCGGCAACGCTGAGCACCGACTCCTACCAGCGGATCGCGGCCAGCGGCGGCTCTGTGTCGGTGTCGACGGAGTCCGAGCAGAGCGCCGGGCAGGGATATCCCCCGACCTGGCAGGTACGGCAGTTCGGGATCCCGGTGTCGCTGTCGATGGACACCAGCGTGTGGTGGAGCGGTGACCTGTTCTCGGCGATGCGGACGACGCTCGGCGCCGACCGGTCGCGCGAGCACCTCGAGGCCCATGTGGAGGGCGACACCGTGACTGCGCTGTCCCTGCGCGCCGAGCACGTCGTCGGCTGGGCGACGCGCGGCGGCGCCCACGCACTTGGTCGGGACGACCTCGGCCGGCTCACCCCCGGAGCCAAAGCCGATGTCGTCCTGATCAAGAACGACGCCTCCCCCGTCTCGTTCCCGCTCCTCAATCCCTACGGCCAGGTCGCGTTCCAGGCCCAGCGCGGCGACGTCCACACGGTGCTGGTGGACGGCCAGGTGGTGAAGGCCGACGGCAAGCTGGTCGGCTTCGACGCCCCCGCCGTACGCCGCAACGTCGACGCGACCGTCGAGCACCTGAAGGCCGCGATGGGCGACGAGGTCTGGCACGCGGGCATGCATCCGGAGCTGCCCGAGGGGGGCAAGGTGCTCGACAACCCCTACCAGTACACCGACTACCAGTCCGAGGCCACGCACGGCGCCCGCGGCACCATGTTCGGCAACCCCGACTCGTCCTCCTAGGCGGCGGCACATGGCGGGACGTGGCTCGGGACCGGACTTCGTCGAGTCCCTCGCGCGCGGGCTCGACGTGCTGCGGTGCTTCGACGAGCACCACCGGGCGATGTCGCTGGCCGAGGTCGCGACCGCCACCGGCCTGGCCCGGCCCACCGCGCGACGACTGCTGCTGACCCTCGCGGAGCTGGGCTACGTACGGTCCTCGGACGGCGCCTTCGAGCTGACGCCCAAGGTGATCACGCTCGGCACGGCGTACGTCGCCTCGCTCGGCCTCTGGGACGTCGCCCGCCCGCACCTCGAGGCGCTGGTGCGCCAGACCGGTGAGTCGTCGTCGATGGCCCAGCTCGACGGAAGCGACATCGTCTACGTCGCCCGGGTCTCGGTGCCGAAGATCATCGCCCTGCGCGTCGACATCGGCACCCTGTTCCCGGCTCCGCAGACCTCCCAGGGCAAGGTGCTGCTCGCCGCGCTCTCGCCCGCGGAGCTGGAGGCCACCCTTCAGCTCCCTTCGCGGTCGGGTCTGCCCCGCTACATCGGCAAGACGCGCGCCGGCCTCGACGAGGAGCTCACCCAGGTCCGGGCCCGGGGCTGGGCCTTGGCCGACGAGGAGCTCGCGCCGGGCGTCCGCTCGATCGCCGTACCCGTCCGTGACGGCACCGGCACCGTGCGCGCCGCCATGAACGTCACCGTCCACGCCGCCGAGACCTCCACCGACCGGCTCCTCGACGTCCATCTCCCCCAGCTCCTGCGCGCCGCCGCGAACGTGGCCGCCGACTGGGCCACCTGGCAGTCCCGCCCCATCCAGGAGGTCTCGGGCCCGGACGCCCGTGCCGGATACTGACCGCGTGCCCCGTACCCGCTGCTACCGCGACGGCCGGCTGACCGACGAGGACTTCCCGCTCGAGCACGTCTCCGAGCATCTCGCCGAGCCGTCGTCCATCGTCTGGATCGACCTGTGCGCGCCGGACCGGAAGGACCTGCAGCTCGTGGCCGACGAGCTGGGGCTGCACCAGCTCGCGGTCGAGGACGCCGCAGAGGGCCACCAGCGACCCAAGCTCGACCGCTACTCCGGCCACGACTTCCTCACGGCGTACTCCGTGCACCTCGACGTCGAGACCGGTCAGCTCGCCACCGACGAGATCGCAGCCTTCATCACCTCGTCCGCCCTGGTCACGGTGCGGCACGACGACTCGTTCCCCATCGAGAAGCTGGTCGAGCGGTGGGACCAGAGCGTCGACCTGACGAAGTACGGCGTGGGCGCGCTGCTCCACGGCCTTCTCGACTTCGTCGTGGACGGGCACTTCGCCACCGTGGAGTCGCTGGACGACCAGATCGAGCAGCTGGAGGATCTGCTCTTCGACGACCGTCCGCACGACCGCGACGTGCAGCGCCGCAGCTTCGAGCTCCGCAAGAGCCTGGTGCAGCTGCGCCGCGTGGTGCTGCCGATGCGCGAGGTCGTCAACACCCTGATGCGGCGCGACATCGGGCTGGTTCACGAGGAGCTGATCCCCTACTACCAGGACGTCTACGACCACGTGCTCCGCGCGACCGAGTGGACCGAGAGCCTGCGCGACCTGGTGAACACGATCCTGGAGACCAACCTGACGATCCAGGGCAACCGGCTCAACATCATCACCAAGCAGGTCACCAGCTGGGCCGCGATCATCGCCGTGCCCACTGCGATCACCGGCTTCTACGGACAGAACGTGCCGTTCCCCGGTTTCGCCCACCACTCGGGCTTCCTCACGTCGCTGATCCTGATCATGGTGCTCTCCTCGACCCTCTTCCTCGTGTTCAAACGCAAGGAATGGCTCTAGGCCTCCGGGAGCGTAGGGTTCAGCCTCGATCCCCGGTTGGGCAAGGGACCGGTCCCACCCATCACCGCGCCGATCATCGGGCGGGTCCGAGGAGATCGCTGATGTGTTTCTCCGTCGAGGCAGACCTGGCGGCCGGCGTCGTCCTGCTGCCCCTGGCGGTGGTCTCGCAGCGCGAGGTGCGCCACGTGCGGGAGCTGCCGTTCGCCGCAGTACCCCTGCTCCTCGCCCTGCACCAGCTGGTCGAGGCCGTGGTCTGGGCGTGGTACGACGACCGCGCGATGTCACAGCCACTCGGGCACGCCGCGGCCCTGCTCTACGTCGGGTTCGCGATGGTCGTCCTGCCGACGCTCTTCCCGGTGGCCGTGCTGCTGCTCGAGCCGCAGGGCGCCCGGCTGCGGGTGACGCCGTTCGTGATCCTCGGCGTCGCGATGTCGTTGGTGTTCGCCGTCGAGGTCCTCTCCGCGCCGGTCAGCGTGCGGGTCCATCCGCACGCCCTGGAGTACCTCACCGGGATCCGCCACGGCGACCTTCTCTCGGTGGGCTACGTCGTGGCCGTGATCGGTCCGGCCGTCCTGTCCGGCTACCGATCGGTGGTCGCGTTCGGGCTGGTGAACCTGGCCGGTCTGGTCGTGGTCGCCCTGCTCTACGTGCACGCGTTCGCATCCCTCTGGTGCGTGTACGCGGCGCTGTCGTCGATCTTCATCGTGCTCCACATGATCCGCCGGCGCCGGCTGCCCGACGCCGACCGGCTCGAGGGCCTGCCCCGCCTCGCCCGAGTCGCCTGACCGTCACGAACGCGGCCCGGCGGCGCTCTGGCACCCCTCCGGGTGAGGTTGGGCACCCGTAACAAGGGTACGAGGCCGTGGCGACGGTCCGCCCGACCTCCGGGCATGCCAGACCGATCGCATCCATCTGAAGGAGCCACCACATGGGCACGTCCACCACCACTACCCCCACCCGACGCCGCGCACCGGTCGAGCTCGCAGCGACGGTCGTCGGCGCCATGTTCCTGCTGGTGGGGATCCTCGGCTTCGTTCCCGGCATCACCACCGACTACGGCCAGATGACCTTCGCAGGCCATGACTCCGGGGCCATGCTGCTCGGCCTCTTCATGGTCTCGATCCTGCACAACGTCGTGCACCTGCTGTTCGGCATCGCCGGCCTCGCACTCGGCCGCACGTACGACGGCGCCCGGTCCTACCTCATCGTCGGCGGCGTGATCTATCTCGTCCTGTGGGTCTACGGTCTGGTCATCGACCACCACAGCGCCGCCAACTTCGTGCCGGTCAACAACGCCGACAACTGGCTGCACCTCCTGCTCGGCCTCGGCATGGTCGTCCTCGGCGTCGCTCTCACGCGCAACGCCGGAACGCGACGCAACGACCGCTAGTCCGCGCACCGCCACAGATCACCGCCTCCTGCGCTACGCGTGCAGGGGGCGGTTCTGTGTGGCAGCTGTCGCCGGCGACTAACCTGCGGTGATGTCGTTGACGTGGCCGAGGATTCTCGGATGGCGGTTACGGCGGCAGCTGGTCGACCCGATCGGCGACGGCTCGGTCGTCGACGTCGTGGAGCGGCTGGGTGCGGTGCCCGCCTGGCCGGACGCCGCCATGGAGCTCGCGATCGGCGCTCGTCGTAGCGGCGGACGCGCGGGCGACGCGGCGCGGGCGCTGGCGGCCAACGAGGTCGTCAAGGTCTTCGCCTTTCGCGGCGGGATGCACCTGATGACGCCCCAGGATGCCGGCGCCTACCTCGCGGTGCGGGCGTCGAGCCGGATGTGGGAGCTGTCGAGCTGGGTGAGCTTCTACCGGCTGGCGCCGGAGGACTGGCCGGCGTTCCGGGAGTACGTCCGCAACGCGCTGGCCGACGGGCCGCTCACCGTCTCAGAGCTGACTGCGGCATTCGGTCGGAGCAGCCGGTACCGGCACCTGCGAGGGATCATCGACGCGGGCAACGAGACCCTGCTGAAGCCCCTGACCTGGCAGGGCGACATGGGCTTCGCACCCGCTCGGGACGGCGAGATGACCTTCCGTCGGCTGGACGACGTACCGGGATGGGGCGGTATCCCCGAGCTCGACGAGGCCGGGCCGACAGTCATCGCGGCCTACCTGCGCACCTACGGGCCGGCCGCCCCGGAGCGGATCCATGACTGGTTCGGCAAGGGGCTCGGGGCGAGGGGTCCGGCGATCACCCGCTGGCTGGCCTCGCTCGGCACCCGGCTCGAGACCGTGACGGTCGAGGGCGACGACCTGCTGGCCCTGCGCGAGGATCTCGACGACCTGCACTCGGCCTCGGCCTCCACCGCGGTCCGGCTGCTGCCCGCCCGCGATCCCTGGGTGATGGCGTCCGGCACCTCCGACACTCGCGTCGTACCTCCCGCCCGTCGCGAGCTCGTGAGCCGCTCGGCCAACCTCGTCGTCTCCCGCGGCGTGCTCGCCGGCACCTGGGCCGTGCGCGGCGATCGGCTGGAGGTGGCGTGGTTCGAGGAGTCCGGTCGGGTGCCTCGGGCCGCGCTCGCCGACGAGGCCGCCCGGTTGGCGAGGTTCCTGGGTCGTGCTTCCGAGCTGACGCTCCACCTGAGCTGACGGGAAACTCCCACGCGAGGACGCGGGCGGACTAACGGTCTGCGGGTGGATGACATCTCGGGGGCCACGGACAAGCGCATGAGGCTGCGGTACGCCGGCACCTGCCGGGTGTGCGGGCAGCACCCTGACGCCCGCGTGATTTCATGCCGGAAGTGAAACGTCCGGAATGCACCCTAGCGTCTCCAGCATGACGGACACGACGAACACCTCCACCG
>JAWWPM010000377.1:0-4045 GCA_033854915.1 Nocardioidaceae bacterium | reverse complement strand
CGAGGGTGGAGAACCCACCGTCATCCCCAACGCGGAAGGGGCCCGCACCACGCCGTCCGTGGTGGCCTTCGCCAAGTCCGGCGAGGTCCTGGTCGGCGAGGTCGCCAAGCGCCAGGCCGTCACCAACATCGACCGCACCATCCGCTCGGTCAAGCGCCACATGGGTGGCGACTGGTCGGTGAAGATCGACGACAAGTCCTTCACCCCCCAGCAGATCAGCGCCTTCGTGCTGCAGAAGCTCAAGCGCGACGCCGAGGCCTACCTCGGTGAGACCGTCACCGACGCCGTGATCACGGTGCCGGCGTACTTCTCCGACGCGCAGCGCCAGGCCACCAAGGAGGCCGGCGAGATCGCGGGCCTGACCGTGAGCCGCATCGTCAACGAGCCGACCGCGGCCGCGCTGGCCTACGGGCTCGACAAGGGCGACGACCAGACGATCCTGGTCTTCGACCTCGGTGGTGGCACGTTCGACGTGTCGCTGCTCGAGATCGGCGAGGGCGTCGTCGAGGTCAAGGCGACCAGCGGCGACAACCACCTCGGTGGCGACGACTGGGACTCCCGCGTCGTGGAGTGGATGGTCAAGAAGTTCAAGGACAACAACGGCGTCGACCTGGCCCAGGACAAGATCGCCATGCAGCGGCTGCAGGAGGCCGCCGAGAAGGCGAAGATCGAGCTGTCCGCCTCCAGCGAGACCACGATCCACCTGCCCTACATCACCCATGGCGAGTCCGGCCCGCTCCACCTCGAGGAGAAGCTGACCCGCGCGGAGTTCCAGAAGATGACCTCCGACCTGCTCGACCGCACCAAGGCGCCGTTCCAGTCGGTGCTCAAGGATGGCGGCGTCGACGTCAACAAGATCGACCACGTCGTGCTCGTGGGTGGCTCCACCCGGATGCCGGCCGTGGGCGAGCTGGTCACGCAGCTGCTCGGCGGCAAGGAGCCCAACAAGGGCGTCAACCCCGACGAGGTCGTCGCCGTGGGCGCGGCCCTGCAGGCCGGCGTGCTCAAGGGCGAGGTCAAGGACGTCCTGCTGCTGGATGTCACCCCCCTCAGCCTGGGCATCGAGACCAAGGGCGGCGTGATGACCACCCTGATCGAGCGCAACACCACGATCCCGACCAAGCGGTCGGAGATCTTCACCACGGCCGACGACAACCAGCCGAGCGTGGAGATCAAGGTCGCCCAGGGCGAGCGCCAGATGTGGGGACAGAACCAGCCGCTCGGCAACTTCGAGCTGACCGGTCTGCCTCCTGCGCCTCGGGGGATCCCGAAGATCGAGGTCACGTTCGACATCGACGCCAACGGCATCGTCCACGTCTCCGCCAAGGACCAGGCGTCCGGCCGTGAGCAGTCGATGACGATCTCCGGCGGCAGCGCGCTCGGCAAGGACGAGATCGACCGCATGGTCAAGGAGGCCGAGCAGTACGCCGCCGAGGACGCCGCTCGACGGCAGACCGTCGAGACCCGCAACCAGGCCGACTCGCTGGTCTACACCACCGAGAAGTTCCTGGCCGACAACGGCGACAAGATCCCGGACGAGGTGAAGACCGAGGTCCAGGCCGACGCCGACGCGCTCAAGGCCACGCTCGAGAACGCCGAGGCGAGCTCGGAGGAGATCCAGGCCGGCGTGACCAAGCTCAGCGAGTCCAGCCAGAAGATGGGTGCGGCGATGTATGCCGCCGCCGACGCCGAGCAGTCCGCTGCCGGCGGGACCGACGGCTCGACCGGCGCCAACGACGACGACGTCGTGGACGCCGAGATCGTGGACGAGGCTGTCGGCGACGAAGGCGCTGAGGGCGAAGCCAAGTGACCAGGAAGCAGCCCGAGGGGGAGCCCGCTGCGGCTCCCCCGGAGGCCGGCTCCTTCGGCGACGCGGCCGGCGAGATGGCCAACGAGACCGAGGTCGAGGAGGTCACGCCGGGCAAGCGTCGCCGGGTCAGCGACCGCGACGACATCAGCGGCGTGGACAACATGGTCGAGGAAGGTGCCCCGCTCGAGCCCGCGGACATCGCGGACGAGCAGGGAGACCCGGTCGCCCGGGCCGACCAGGCCCTGGCCGAGCGCACGGCCGACCTCCAGCGGCTCCAGGCGGAGTACCTCAACTACAAGCGCCGGGTCGACCGTGACCGCGAGCTGGTGCGTGAGAACGCGACGTACGCCGCCCTTGCGCCGATCGTCGAGGTGCTCGACACCATCGTCCGGGCCCGCGAGCACGGCGAGCTGGACGCCGGTCTCCAGGCCGTGTCCGACCAGCTCGAGCGGGCCGTAGCCGGCGCGGGCCTGGTGCGCTACGGCGAACCCGGCGACGCCTTCGACCCGCGCCTCCACGAGGCGCTCAGCCACATCGGAGAGGATCCCGACGTGGAGGTCACCACCGCCAAGGTGATCGCCAAAGTGGGCTACCGGATCGGTGACCGGGTGGTCCGGGCGGCGCAGGTCCTCGTGGTCGACCCGGCCCGGGCCTGAGTCTCGACCGGCAGCACGACATCGGAGAGGAGAGGAGGGGACGTGAGCACCGACGGCATTCGCACCGACTGGGCGAACAAGGACTTCTACGCCGAGCTCGGCCTGACCAACAAGGCCTCGCACGACGACATCAAGAAGGCCTACCGCAAGCTCGCGCGCGCCAACCACCCCGACTCCAACCCCGGCGACACCGCCAAGCTCGACAAGTTCAAGGCGTTGGCCGAGGCCTACGACGTCATCGGCGACGACGAGAAGCGCAAGAAGTACGACGAGGTCCGCTCCCTCTACTCCGGTGGCGGCCTCCGCGGCGGCTTCCCCGGGGGTACGACGAGTGGCGGGGGCCCGGGCTTCGACCTCGGCGACCTGCTTCGGGAACGCACCGGTGGCGGCGGTTTCGGCGACCTGTTCGGCGACATCTTCGGCGGCGGGCGGGGCCGGCAGCAGACCCGGGCCAGGCCGGCCCGAGGCGCTGACGTCGAGAGCAACGCGACGATCAGCTTCACCGACGCCATGGACGGCGTCACGATCAGCCTCCGCCTCACCTCCGACGCGCCGTGCCCCGACTGTCACGGCACCGGCGGCAAGCCGGGCACCACCCCGCACATCTGCCCCGAGTGCGACGGCGCCGGCTTCGTGGTCAACTCCATGGGCGGTGCCTTCTCGATCAACGAGACCTGCCCGCGCTGCGGCGGCCGGCAGCTGGTCTACGACGAGGCCTGCCCCACGTGTCACGGCTCGGGCCGCGGCTCGTCGGCACGCAGCATCCAGGCCCGGATCCCCGCGGGGGTCAAGAACGGCCAGCGGATCCGGCTGCGTGGCAAGGGCGGCGCCGGGGAGAACGGCGGCACCGCGGGCGACCTGTTCGTGACCGTCAAGGTCTCCCCGCACCGGCTGTTCGCCCGTAGCGGCGACAACCTCACCCTCGACGTCCCGGTCTCCTTCGACGAGGCTGCGCTGGGTGCCGAGATCAAGATCCCGACCCTCGGTGGCAACCCGGTGACCCTCAAGCTCCCGGCCGGCACCCCCAGTGGCCGCACCTTCCGGGTCCGCGGCAAGGGCGTCGCGAAGTCCGACGGCACCAAGGGCGATCTCCTCGCGACCGTCGAGGTCCAGGTGCCGGCCCGGCTCAACGACGCCGCCCGCGAGGCCATCGCCGCCTACCGCGCCGCCGGTGTCGACGGCACGCTGCGCGCCAACCTCTTCGAGAAGTCGTGATGGACGGCCCCGGCCCCGGGCTTCCCGCCGACGCCGCTGTCTACGTGATCAGTGTCGCCGCCGAGCTCTCGGGCCTCCACCCCCAGACCCTGCGCTCCTACGAGCGGATGGGCCTGATCATGCCCGGCCGCACCGGTGGCGGCGGGCGCCGCTACAGCCACCGCGACATCGAGCTGCTCCGCGAGATCGCGTCACTCACGGCCGGCGGTGTCGGCATCGAGGGCGTACGCCGGATCCTCGAGCTCGAGCACCACGTCGCCGCCCTGCAGGCACGGAGCCACGAGCTGGCCGAGGAGCTGGCCGCGACCCGGGATGCGCTTCGGCAGGCGATGACTACCCGACGCACCGATCCCAACAAGCTGCC
>JAWWPM010000376.1:0-5558 GCA_033854915.1 Nocardioidaceae bacterium | reverse complement strand
GCTTGGAGCCGAGCAGGTCGATGTGGGCCCGCAGCTGGCGGGCGTGCCGCGCGAGGTGGGCGTCGCGCTGGTCGGGCTCGTCGGTCGAGGTGGCGTCGAGGAAGGCGTCGAGCGGCACCTTGGCGTCGACCACCACGCAGCGCTCCCCGGCCAGGGTGACCACGAGGTCGGGCCGCAGCGCGCCGTCGGACCCCTGAGGCAGGTGGACCTGCTCGAAGAAGTCGCAGCGGTCCACCAACCCGGCGACCTCGACGGCCCGGCGCAGGTGGAGCTCGCCCCAGCGACCGCGCACCTGTGGCCGCCGCAACGCCGTCGACAGCGTCTGGGTCTCGCGGCGCAGCGTGTCGGTGGTGTGCCGCATGTCGAGCACCTGCTGGTGCAACTGGCCCTGCCACGTCGCCCGCGCGTGCTCGAGGTCGGCGAGCTGGTCGCCGAGCCGGTCGAGGCCTTGCATCACCTCCGCGTGTGGCAGGGCTTGGTCGACCATGCCCTGCCCCAGCCCGCCGACGTACGACGGGCGGGAGCGCGCCCAGAGCACGCCGACGAGCGTGCCCAGGGCGAGCCCGACGAGGAGCATCAGCAGCAGCGACATCAGGTCCATACCGGCCACGGTCCCAGAGACCACCGACAACACTGGTTAACGTGCACCCCATGAGGCACGGTCTGCGCACGGCGGCGGTCGCGGTGGGGGCGTGCGCCCTGCTGTCGGGATGCTTCGGATCGAGCTCCCCGGAGCCGACCGCCGCGCATACCCGCACACGGGCCTCCCACAGCACCTCGCCCTCGACCGAGTCGACCACCCCGACGACGTCGGAGCCGACGACCGCCCCCACGAGCGAGGTGACCGGCACCCCGGCGGGGTTCGTCTTCCTGCCCCGCTCGAACGGCCCGCACTCGCACAACTGCTTCAACATCTCGGGAAGCCGGCCGGTGGACTTCTTCTACTACCCGGTCGTGGTCAAGCCGGCCACCGCGGTCACGCTCACCACGGCGGCGGTGACGTACGCCGACGGCGTGCAGGTGGCCGGGTCGTGGGTGGCGCCGGCCACGCCGACCAAGGGCACCGGGATCGTCGTCGGGACCTCGGACTGGTCGACGGTCACCCAGGGCAGCAGCATCCAGTGGAGCCAGCGGGTGCCGGCGGCAGGGGCGGCACTGACGCCCGGCACCTGGTACAACGTCGTTCTGCATCTGAAGGTCTACCCCGACGCGCTCCCCCTGGCCACCAGCGGCGTCGTGCTGACCTACACCGACAGCGGCGGCTCCCACCAGGTCACCTGGGTCGACCACCTGTCGTTCGAGACGGCCTGCTGACTCCTCAGTCCGCCAGGTCGACGACCACCGGTGCGTGGTCGGAGGCGCCCTGACCGGCCCGTTCCTCGCGGTCGATGAACGCGCCGGTGACCCGGCCGGCGAGTGACGGCGTGGCCAGCACGAAGTCGATCTTGAGCCCGCGGTCGCGCTCGAAGCGCTGGCGGTAGTAGTCCCAGTAGGTGTAGCCCGGCGCGTGCGCGCGGGTCACCTCGGCATAGCCGTCGTCGAGGAACGCCTGGAACGCCGCGCGCTCCGGAGGCGTGACGTGGGTGGAGTTCTTGAACTGGGCGGGGTCGAAGACGTCGGCGTCGGTGGGGCAGATGTTCCAGTCGCCGACCAGCGCGGCCTGGTCGCCCATCCAGGCGCCGGCCGCGTCGCGCAGCCGGGCCAACCAGTCCAGCTTGTAGACGTAGTGCGGGTCGTCGGGCTTGCGGCCGTTGGGCACGTAGAGAGACCAGATCCGTACGCCGCCACAGGTGGCCGCGATCGCCCGGGCCTCGGCCTCGAGCGGGTCGCCGTACCCCGGCATGCCCTCGAAGCCGACCTGCACGTCCTCGATACCCACCCGGCTGATCAGCGCGACGCCGTTCCACTGGCTGGTGCCCGCGGCCGCGACGTCGTACCCCGCCGCCTGCAGGCCCATCAGGGGCAGCTGGTCCAGGCGGGCCTTGGTCTCCTGGCAGGCGAGCACGTCGATGTCGTGACGCTGGAGGAACGCCTCGACGCGGTCGATCCGTGAGCGCAGGGAGTTGACGTTCCAGGTGGAGATCCGCACCCACCCACCCTAGGGGCGGTGGACACGTGCGGTGATCGGCGACAGGGTGACAGGCATGCGACGCTCACTCGGGATCGTGTCCCTGTCCCTCGTCTCCCTGTCCCTCGCCCTCGCCTCGCCGCTGGTTGGCGGCAACCCCGCGGAGGCCGCCGTGCACCCCAGTCTCAGCTGGCACGAGACCAATGTCGGCTCCGACCAGGAGCTGCGCGGTCTGGCTCCCGTCGACGACGACACCGCGTGGGTGAGCGGCGACAAGGGCGGCGTGTGGCGTACGACGGATGCCGGCGCCACCTGGCAGGACGTCGCGCCGCCCGGGTCGGCCGGGCTGCTCTACCGCGACGTCGAGGCGACCGACGCCGACCACGCCTGGCTGCTGGCCATCGGACCCGCCGACGCCAGCAAGATCCTGCGCACCACCGACGGTGGTGCCACCTGGCAGACCACCTTCGTCAACGACGACCCCGACGCGTTCTACGACTGCATGGCGATGTGGCCCGGTGGCAAGAACGGCCTGGCCGTCAGCGACCCGCCGGACGGCAGGTTCCGGATCGTCCGCACCACCGACTCCGGCCGGACCTGGTCGGTCGTCGACAGCGCCGGCATGCCCGACGCGGTTCCCGGTGAGTTCGGCTTCGCCGCCTCGGGGACCTGCCTGGTCGCCGCCGGCGGTCGCGACGCCTTCCTGGCCTCGGGCGGCTCCGCCAGCCGGATCTTCCGTAGCCACGACCTCGGCACCACCTGGACGGCGACCGACTCGCCGATCCCGCCGGTCACCGACGCGGGCGGCACGTTCGGCCTGTCGTTCCGCAACCCACAGCAGGGCCTGGCCGTCGGCGGGGACTTCACCGCGCCCGACAACGGCGCCCGCGCCTCGGCGTACACCACGGACGGCGGCCGCACCTGGACCTCCGGCGGCGACCTCGGCGGCTACCGCTCCGGCGTCGACTGGGTGTCGGGTGCGCCGGGCACCGCGATCGCGGTCGGCACCAGCGGCAGCGACGTGACCTACGACGGCGGCCGCACCTGGGCCGCTGTGTCATCGGGCGGCGCCGGCTACGACTCCGTGCAGTGCCTGCCCGGCGGGGTCTGCTGGTCGTCCGGCTCGCACGGTCGCGTCGGGCGACTGGTGGGGTAGCCCGTGTGCAGGCTGTTCGGCATGACGGGCGGAAGGCGCCCGGTCCGGGCCACCTTCTGGCTGCTCGACGCGCCGGACAGCCTCGACGTCCAGTCGCGGGACAACCCCGACGGCACCGGTCTCGGGATCTTCGACGCGGCCGGTCGGCCGCGGCTGTTCCGGCAGCCGCTGGCGGCCGACGACGACCTCGACTTCGGCCGCGAGGCCCGGGACCTGGAGTCGACGACGTGGGTGGGTCACGTCCGCCACGCCAGCCAGGGCTCGGTGGCGTTGCGCAACACCCACCCGTTCACCCTCGACGGTCGGATCTTCGCCCACAACGGCGGTTTCGGTGACCTGGAACTGCTCGAGGAGCACCTCGGCGACGACCTCGCGCTGGTGCAGGGTGACACCGACTCCGAGAGGTTCTTCGCGCTGGTGACCCGCGAGATCCGTCGCGCCGGAGACGTCACCGACGGGCTGGTCACCGCGCTCGACTGGGTCGCCGACCACCTGCCCGTGCTGGCGTTGAACGTCGTGCTGGCGACGCCGTACGAGCTGTGGGCGGTGCGCTACCCCGAGACCCACACGCTCTACCTCCTCCAGAGCGACGCCGGGCCGGTCGACCGACACAGCCGGGCCGGCACCCGGGTCAGCGCCGACCAGGCGCCGCCCCACGTGCTCGTGGCCAGCGAGCGGCTCGACGACGATCCGGGCTGGGGCGAGGTCGCACCGGGTGGGCTGGTCCACGTCGGGGCCGACCTCACGGTCGAGCAAGCCGTTGTCCGCAGCCAGCCGCCCGCACGCCGTCTGGACCTCTGACCTGCGCGTTTGCCGCATCGGCGCCCAGTCGGGAGGGGTCTGGGTCGCCTGCCGGGCCGATGGTCCTAGGACGACCGTCCGATGGAAACTCCGACCGCGATCGCGACAACGTAGGGGCATCGGATCACGAACCCCTCCCAAGGAGCACACCATGAAGCGCCTCACCTACCTCGCCGCAGCCGGAGCCCTCGTGGCCACGTCCGGTCTCGGAGCCTGGGCGGCCAACGCCGCCACGGACGACAGCCCGGCGTCCCACGTCCGCACCACCGCCCGGCACGGCGCCGACGACCCGGCCGGCCACCACCGCCACCACGGTGCCGACGACGCGATCGGTCACCACCTCCGTCATGGTGCGGACGACCCGGCCGGCCACCAGCGCCACGGCGAGCTCGAGCCGGGCGACGACAACGGTGGGCTGACCAACACCCCCGAGCCCGGCGACGACAACGGCGGCAACGGCGAGCCGGAGCCCGGCGACGACAACGGCGGGCTGACCAACACCCCGGAGCCCGGCGACGACAACGGCGGCCTGAACGACGAGCCCGAGCCCGGTGACGACAACGGCGGCCAGAACGAGCCCGGTGACGACAACGGCGGCCAGAACGAGCCCGGTGACGACAACGGCGGCGACGACAGCGGCAGCGACGACTCGGGCAGCAACTCCGGGTCCGGCAGCGACGACGGTGCTGACGACGGGGGCCACCACGGTGGCGGCGACGACCACGGCAGCGACGGCTGACCCCCTGCACGGCACACGCACGATGCCCGGCTCGCCCCACGAGCCGGGCGTCGTGGCGTCGTACCCCGAGTAACCGACCCTTGGTCGCACTGGCCGACCGTTCGTACGGGGTGACCAGACCCTTCGAGGGTCGGTTACTCGAGCACCGGCACCTGGTTGGATCGCAGCATGAGACGCACGGTGATCGTCATGCTGGTCGTCGCGATCGCCCTCGACGCGGCGTACTGGTCGATCTGGTTCACCCAGCGTGACTGGCTGGCCAGCGAGCACACCCAGGCCTACTACGACTTCGAGAACGCCTTCCCGCTGGCCGACCTCTGGCTCGGCCTCGCGTGCGTGCTCGCGCTGGTCACGTTGGTACGACGTCAGCCCGCCGCCCTGCTCTGGCTGATCGCCACGGGAGCCGCGGGCCTCTACCTCGGCAGCATGGACCTGCTCTACGACCTCGAGCACGCGATCTTCGGCAAGGGTGGCGGGGGAGTGTTCGAGGCCGTGATCGTCGCGGTCACCTGGGTGTTCTCGCTGACCCTGCTGCGTTTCGCCTGGACCCGCCGCGGCGAGCTGCTCGGCTCCGATTCGGGGAGACCGCCGACCGCTCCGTAGACTCGCCCGCCGTGGCTCTCACCATCGGCATCGTCGGACTCCCCAACGCGGGCAAGTCGACGCTGTTCAACGCGTTGACCAAGAACGACGTGCTCGCGGCGAACTACCCGTTCGCCACCATCGAGCCCAACGTCGGCGTCGTCGGCGTTCCCGACGAACGGCTCCGACCGCTCGCCGACCTGTTCGACTCC
>JAWWPM010000375.1:0-3513 GCA_033854915.1 Nocardioidaceae bacterium | reverse complement strand
TGTCCTCGACCTGGGTGCTGTCGCAGGTCTGGCTCCGTGACGGCGTGCCCTATCTCTACGGCGTACTCGCTCTGGTGTCCGCGTCGTCGCTCGCCCGCGCGACTCCCGCGTCGCTGGAGCGGACCATGACGTGGGTCTGGCGGGCTCTGGTGTTCCACCTCGTCTGGGTGACCGCCGTCGGCGTGGTGGGGTCCGGCAGCACCTGGGACAACCCGCGCCCGTTCATGGGCGGCGGGATCTTCGCTTTCCGGCCCGACGTGGACACCGCCATCATGGGGGTCACGGCCGGGCTGATGCTGCGCCGCCTGCTGCTCAGGCAGGGTTGGTTCCTGCCATTGTGCGGTCTGGTGATGGTGGGTTTCGCCCTGACCAACGCGGCAACCCGGGCCGGCTACATCGCCGTGATGCTGTGTCTGGCCCTCGGGTTCGGCCTCGCCTACGCCGCAGGACACAACAAGGGCATTCGCCGGGCGGCGATCGTCGTCCTGGTCCCGTTGTTCGTGGTCGGCGGCTGGGAGACCCTGTCCGCGACCACCGCCGGGGACCGCCTTCTGGCGACGGTCAACGCGCCGGGCGCGCCGGGCGCCAACAGCGTCGACTCGGCCAGTGCCCTGGGCACCGCCAACGCCCGGAAGAAGGTCTGGCGAGGCGTCATCTCCTGGACCAAGGAGAGCCAGTCCCGGGAGCTCTTCGGCGCGGGCATGGGGGTCGACTTCCTGGCCGAGTCGCACACCCTTCAGTACCTCGAGGGAACGACGTACCAGAACGTGCGCAGCCCGCACGACTACCTGATCGGCAGCTTCGCCCGCCTCGGGCTGGTCGGCGTGGGGTTGCTCCTGCTGCTCGTGCTGAGACTCGTCCAGCAGATCTTCCGCTTCCGGCGCCGGATCGCGCAGGACGAGCTGCTCACCTTCGCCGCGATGCTGGTCGTGGCCCTCTTCGTGGTGGCCTCGCTCGGGGTCGTGCTCGAGGCGCCGTTCGGTGCGGTCCCGTTCTGGTGGGCCGCCGGCATCCTGCTCGCGCTCGTGCGGCAGCCCGGCGAGGGCGAGCCGGCCGCGGTGGAGCCCGTCGACGTGAGCCGCGGGAGCTGGCAGCCGGCTAGCCGGTAGCGGCCGCGTCGATCGCGGCGCGGTAGCCGGCGAGCAACGACGAGAGCCCGTGCTCCGGAGTGTTGTTGGCTTCGTACGACGCGCGGGCGTGCGCACCGCGACCACGGGCGTCGTCGTCGCCGATGCCGGCGATCGCGGCAGCCAGGGCGTCGACGGTGGGCGGTACGACCCAGCCCGTTCGGTCGTCGACGATGGTGCCGACGCTGCCCCCCGAGATGGTCAGCACCGGACGGCCGCGGCCGAACGCCTCGGCGACCGCGAGGGGGTAACCCTCGAAGACCCGCGAGGGGACGACGACGTAGGCCGCGTCCTCCATGGCGCCCGCCACGCCGGCCGGCGGCAGCTGACCCAGCCAGCGCACGGAGCCGTCGGCGGCGGCCTGCTCGACAAGGTGCCGGAGCGGGCCGTCGCCGACCACGGTCAGGATGCGTCCCCTGGTGGCCCCGCCGGCGGCCCAGGCGTCGAGGAGCCGGTCGATGCCCTTGGGCTCATCGAGCCTGCCGACGTAGAGGACGTCGCTGCCTTCGTGGGTCGCGACGCCTGGGTCGGGGACCCACGTCGGACGCAGGTGGATCCGCTCGCTCGCGACCCCGGTGACCAACAGCTTGTCGCGCATGAACGGCGTCAGCACGAAGTAGCCGGCCACGTCGTCGCGCCACGTGCCGCGGTGAACCACCTGGCCGATCGTCATCGGGACCGTCTGCAGCCGGGAGTCCCGGTAGCAACCGTGGCGCACTGCCGGAAGGCCGAGCCGCGTGCCGAGGCAGTCGGTGCACGGGTGTCCATCGCGCAGGTGCAGGCCGTTCACGCACCCGTGCCGGTAGTTGTGGACCGTCTGTACGACGGGCACCCCACGGCGGTGGGCGACGCGGGCGACCCACGGCGAGATGAGGGGGAAGACGTTGTGCAGGTGCACCACGTCGGGGCGGGACTCGTCCAGCAACGTGGTGAAACGGCGTACCCCGGCTCTTGAGTAGACGGGGCCGGGCGCCGCCTGCAGAACACCGCGCACCCCGCTGGCGATGTCGTCGCTGTCGGCCAGCATCTCCACGACCTCGACGCCGTGGTCGCGCAGGAGCGCGATCTCGGCACGAACCAGCTGGTTCTCCCCGCTGGGTGTGGCGGACCGATAGAGGTTGTGCGCGACGAGGACCCGCATGCCTACCGTCGGTGACGCCAGGCCGAGAGCACGAACCTCGGGTTGCCGAGCAGATAACGACGCCAGAGGCGGCGCGGCTCCTTGGCCAGGCGGTAGACCCATTCCAGGCCGGTGCCCTGCAGCATCCGCGGTGCCTCCTTGATCGCGCCCGACCAGAAGTCGAACGCCGCACCGACGGGCACCACCGGGATCGACAGCTGGGGTGCGAGGAGGTGGACGAGGTAGTCCTGGCGGGGCGTGCCCAGCCCGATCCAGAGGACGCCGGCACCCGACGCGCGGACCCGCTCGACGAGACCCGAGAGGTCGTCGTCGGTGAGCGGCCGGAACGGCGGACACTCCGTGCCCACGACCGTTGCTGCCGGGACCACCCGGGCCAGCTCTGCTGCCATCAGGTCGGCGACGCCCTCCTTGCCGCCGTAGAGGTAGTGCCGCACGTCGGCGCCGCCCTGGCGAGCCACCTCGCCGACCAGCTCGGTGCCCCGCACGGGCCGGCCCAGACCGTGACGACGACCGAGGTAGGCGACCGGGGTGCCGTCCGCGAGGTTGAGGTCCGCGGCGAGCAGGGCAGTGCGCATCTGCTCGTCGTCGTCGACCAGGGAGAGGGTGAAGGCGTTGCAGAGATGCACCTCGCAGGGCACCCGCGCAACGGCGTCGCTGACGATCCGCGCAGCCGCCGTCGCGGCGTCCACAGCAGCGATCGGGACCGAGCAGACGGCGTACGTCGGCACGCTCGGCTGGCGGATGTCGGGCACCGCACTACCTTGTCACATACGCCTCCTACGTCACGCCGGTTTGGTTATGCTCGTGAGGCTCATCAGCCCTGACCGGGGGTGGAGGCCAGAGGGGACGGAGTCAGCGTGCGGCGAGCACTCATCACCGGGGTGACCGGCCAGGACGGGTCGTACCTCGCCGAGCTCCTGCTCGCCAAGGGCTACGAGGTGCACGGCGTCATCCGCCGCGCCTCGACGTTCAACACCGCGCGGATCGAGCACCTCTACCGCGACCCGCATGAGGAGGGCACGCCGCTCCACCTCCACTACGGCGATCTCACCGACGGTGTCCGGCTGGTCCAGCTGATGCGGGAGATCGACCCCGACGAGGTCTACAACCTCGCGGCTCAGTCCCACGTCCGGGTCTCCTTCGACGAGCCCGAGCACACCGGCAACACCACCGGGCTGGGCTCGATGCGGCTGCTGGAGGCCGTGCGGATGTCCGGGGTGGAGTGCCGCTACTACCAGGCGTCCA
>JAWWPM010000374.1:0-5395 GCA_033854915.1 Nocardioidaceae bacterium | reverse complement strand
GCGCACAGCCGGTCGATCACGCCGTGCAGCTCGGGCGCCTCCTCGGGCGTCACCTCACGGGCCCGCATCGCCTTCATGGCGACGGTGTCGGAGAAGTACCACTGCCCCCAGGCGATCCCGATCCCGATGATCCCGATGATCGGCGCGTAGCCGATCGGCAGGACCAGCATGAGGGCGACCACCAGCGCGACGAAGACACCCCCGAGCAGGAACATCACGGAGGTCATCCGGAGTGTGAGTCCGGTGTCTGAGGCAAATCGGGTGCGGGCCATGTACCCAGTGTCAACCAGGGATCAAACCGTCGTCGCTGAGCATGTCGCGCACCTCGGCCAGGGTGGCGTCGGCCATGGGCAGGATCAGGTCGGACGGCTCCAGCGAATCGGCGTCGTGGGCGACTCCGGCGGTGCGTACGCCGTCGAGCAGCGCCGTGAGCGCGCCGTGGAAGGCGTCCTCGTCCCCCGCCTCGACGGCGGACTCGACCTGGCCGTCGAGGTCGTTGAGCGCGGTGACGGCCTCGTCGGAGAGGAGGTACTGCCCCTCACCGAGGATCCGCACGATCATGCCGGCGTCTCCCCCGACGACTCGGTCTTCTCCGGCTCGGCCACGACGATGTCGCCGCCGTCCTGGGGGGCCTCGATCGCGTCGGGAGCCTTGCCTGCCTTGAGCTTGGCCAGCTCGGCCTCGACGTCCGACTGCGAGCTCATCGCCTCGAGCTCGCGGGAGATGTCGTCGCCGGCGTTGAGCGAGCTGGCGTCGTCGAGCGCCCCGGAGGCGATCAGCTCGTCGATGGCGCCGGCCCGGGCCTGCATCTGGGCGGTCTTGTCCTCGGCCCGCTGGATCGCCAGGCCGACGTCGCCCATCTCCTCGCCGATGCCCGACATCGCCTCGCCGATCTGGGACTGCGCCTGCGCGGCGGTGTAGGTCGCCTTGATCGTCTCCTTGCGCGTGCGGAACGCCTCGACCTTGGCGCTGAGCCGTTGCTGGGCCAGGACGAGCTTCTCCTCCTCGCCCTGGAGCTGGGCCTGCTGGGTCTTCAGGTCGGTGATCTGCTGCGTCAGGCCCGACTTGCGGGTCAGCGCCTCCCGGGCGAGATCCTCCCGGCCGACGCCGATTGCCTGCTCCGCCTGGCCCTGGAGCTTGGCCGACTGCGCCGTCAGCTGGTTGACCTGGAGCTCCACCCGCTTGCGCGACGTGGCCACGTCGGCGACCCCGCGGCGTACCTTGGCGAGGAGGTCGAGCTGACGCTGGTAGCTGTAGTCGAGCGTCTCCCTCGGGTCCTCGGCTCGGTCGAGTGCCTTGTTGGCCTTGGACCGGAAGATCAGGCTGATGCGCTGCCACATGCTCATGGGGCCAGCCTATGGGTTGCCGTCAAGGCGTGCGTACGGCGGCGCGGCTGCCCGCGCGCAGTCGTCCCCGCTAGGCTGGCGAAGCGGCCGCTCCGGCCGCACCACTCCTTGAGTTGAGGGTTCCGCGTTGTTCCGTCGTACCAAGTCCGACACCGTCACCACCCCGACGTCGTCCGTCGACGCCCCCGGGAAGAAGGGTCGCCCCACGCCCTCCCGCAAGGAGGCCGAGGCAGCGGCCCGGGCCCGCGCCAAGGTGCCGCGCACCCGCAAGGAGATGGCGGCCGCGCAGAAGTCCAGTCGCGGCGAGTCGAGCGCGCAGATGCGGCAGGCGATGAAGACCGGCGACGACCGCTACCTGCCGGCCCGCGACAAGGGCCCGGTCAAGCGCTTCATCCGCGACTACGTCGACAGCCACTTCTCGCTGATCGAGCTGATGATCCCGCTGATGCTGGTGGTGCTCCTGCTCGCCTACACGGGCAACCCGACCATCACGTCGTACGCCAACCTGGCGATGCTGACCGCCTTCGTGCTGATCATCTTCGACCTGGTGCGGCTGCGCTTCCGGATCCGCCGCGAGCTGACGGCCCGCTTCCCGACCGGGTCGAAGCAGGGCACGACCTTCTACGCGATGAGCCGGGCGCTGCAGATGCGCTTCATGCGGATGCCCAAGGCGCAGGTCAAGCTCGGCCAGCAGCTCCCCGAGACGTATCGCTGACCCCTCACGCGTCGTAGTCGAGGACCACGCGCTCCGACGTCGGGTGCGACTGGCAGGTGAGCACGTAGCCCTGCTCGATCTCCTCGGGCTCGAGGGCGTAGTTCACGTCCATCGCGACCGTGCCCTCGACCAGCTTGGCGCGGCAGGTGCCGCACACCCCGCCGCGGCAGGCGAAGGGCAGGTCAGAGCGCACCCGCAGTGCTGCCTCGAGCACGCCGACGTCGTCGGGGCGCAGGTCGAGCTCGGAGGTGCGGCCGTCCAGCTTGAAGGTCACGTGCGCGGCGCCCTCGACCGTCGAGGCCGTGGCCATCTGCTCCCGGGTCAGGCGCGGCGCCGGGTCGGCGTGGAAGAGCTCGGTGTGTACGGCGTGCACGTCGACGCCGTGGTCGAGAATCACCTGGCGCAGGTCGACCACCATCTGCTGGGGTCCGCAGAGGAACCACTCGTCCACGTCGGAGGCCGGCATCAGCGACTCGAGGATCCGGGTCAGCCTGTCGCCGTCGAGCCGTCCCGAGAACAGGTCGACGTCCTGCTCCTCGCGGGAGAGCACGTGCACGAGCCAGAAGCGCTCGGGGAAGCGGTCCTTCAGGTCGTGCAGGTCCTCCAGGAACATCACGGTGCGATGGGTGCGGTTGGCGTAGACCAGCATCACCTGCGCGTGCGGCTCCTCCTCGAGGATCGTGGAGACGATGGAGATCACCGGGGTGATGCCCGAGCCGGCCGCGACGGCGACGTAGGTCTTCGCCGAGTCGGGGTCGAGCCTGGTGGTGAACCGGCCCGCGGGGGTCATCACGTCGAGCTCGTCGCCGATCGCGAGCCGGTCGACCACACCCTCGCTGAACGCGCCGCCGGGCAGCTTCTTCACACCGATCCGCAGCACCCCGGACCCGGGCGTCGTACAGATCGAGAAGCTGCGCCGCTCGCCGTCGTCGCCGCGGATGGTCAGGTGCTGGCCGTGCACGAAGGCGTACTCGTCGGCCAGGTCGTCGGGGACCGCGAACGTCAGCGCGACCGCGTCGTCGGTCAACGGCTCGATGGAGGCCACCCGCAGGGGGTGGAAGCGGGGCTGCGGCATCTACCGGGCCATCACAGAGCTTTGAAGTGGTCGAAGGGCTCGCGGCAGGCGCGGCAGACCCACAGGCTCTTGCACGCCGTCGAGCCGAAGTGGCTGGACTCGCGCGTGTCGAGGCTCCCGCACTGCGGGCAGCGCGCCGAGAGGGCCAACACGGTCGGCCCGGACGCTCGCGCGGCCACCGGGCCCGGCGGGGCGATGCCGTGCTCGGCGAGCGTCGCGCGACCGGTCTCGGTGAGGTCGTCGGTGGTCCAGGCCGGGCTGAGCACGAACTCCACATCCACCCGCCGGTAGCCCGCGCAGGTCAGCGACTCGACCAGGTCGGCTCGGATCGTCTCCATCGCGGGGCAGCCGGAGTAGGTCGGGGTGATGGTCACGTGGACGCGGCCCTGGTCGTCGGCGGTCACGTCGCGCAGGATGCCGAGGTCTTCGATGGTGACCATCGGGAGCTCGGGGTCGACGACCGAGGCGGCGATCCGGCGGGCATCGGGAGCGACGCTCTCGATCGTCGGGTCGGCGACGTCGGATCGGGTGCGGTGTCGGAGGTTCACCAGGTGGCTCCCGGGTGTGAGCGGTGGAGATGCTGCATCTCGGCCAGCAGGAAGCCGAGGTGCTCGGTGTGCAGCCCTTGCCGGCCGCCGCCCAGGGCGGGGCGTACGTCGGGCACGGTCAGGGTGGCGCGCTCGACCACGCCGCGCAGGTCGTTCAGCACCGGCCCCCGCAGGGCGACCGGGTCGACGGCCACGCCCGGCAGCGCCTCGTGGCCCTCAGGAAGAGCCTCGAAGAGCTCCTCCACGAACGGCCACTCCGCATCGAGGGCGGCCTGCATGCGCAGGTGCGACTCGTCGGTCCCGTCGCCGAGACGCAGCACCCACTGCGCGGCGTGGTCGACGTGGTAGGCGACCTCCTTGACGGCCTTCCCGGCGACGCCGGCCAGGGTCTGGTCGGAGCTGCCGCACAGGCCGGCGTACAGGTGCGACTGCCAGGTCGCCACGACCAGCAGCCGGGCCATGGCCACACCGAAGTCGGTCATCGGCCGCTCGACGAGCTTGACGTTGCGGAACTCGCGCTCGTCGCGCAGGTAGGCGAGATCGTCCTCGCTGCGCCCGTCGCCCTCGAGCTCCCCGGCCCGGGCCAGGAGGGTGCGCGCCTGGCCGAGCTGGTCGAGCCCGATGTTGGCCAGCGCCACGTCTTCCTCGAGCTCGGGGGCGCGGCTGATCCACCACCCCATGCGCTGGGCGGAGACCAGGGCGTCGTCGGCGAGGCCGAGGACGTACTCCACGAGTGGTGTGCTCATAAGTGCTCGACACCTTCGGGGACGTCGTAGAACGTCGGGTGGCGGTAGATCTTGTCCGCGGCCGGGTCGAAGAACGCGTCGCGCTCGTCCGGGGTCGAGGCCTCGATGTCGGAGGCGCGGACCACCCACAGCGAGACTCCCTCGCTGCGGCGGGTGTAGAGATCGCGCGCGTTGCGCAGCGCCATCTCGGCGTCGGGGGCGTGCAGCGAGCCGGCGTGGACGTGGGACAGCCCGCGCCGGGCCCGCACGAAGACCTCCCAGAGCGGCCAGTCGCCGTGCCGTGTCATCAGGCCACCGACTGCGCGCGCTCGGCGTGCTTCGCGGCGTACGCCTCGGCGGCCTCGCGCACCCAGGCGCCCTCGGCGTGAGCGCGCCGCTTGTGGGCCATCCGCTCGGCGTTGCAGGGCCCGTTGCCCTTGATCACCTCGAAGAGCTCGGTGAAGTCGATCTCGCCGTAGCGGTAGTGCCCGGCCTCGTCGTCCCAGCGCAGGTCGGGGTCGGGCAGCGTCAGGTCCAGGGCCTCGGCCTGTGGCACCGTCATGTCGACGAACCGCTGCCGCAGCTCATCGTTGGAGAAGCGCTTGATGCCCCAGGCCATCGACTGCGCCGAGTTGGGCGAGTCGTCGTCGGGTGGGCCGAACATCATCAGGGCCGGCCACCAGTAGCGGTTCACGGCGTCCTGGGCCATGGCCTTCTGGGCCGGCGAGCCGTGCGAGAGGGTGTGCAGGATCTCGAAGCCCTGTCGCTGGTGGAAGGACTCTTCCTTGCAGATGCGCACCATCGCCCGGCCGTAGGGACCGTAGGAGGCTCGGCAGAGTGGAACCTGGTTGCAGATGGCTGCGCCGTCAACCAGCCAGCCGATCGCGCCGACGTCGGCCCAGGTGAGCGTCGGGTAGTTGAAGATCGAGGAGTACTTCTGGCGGCCCGAGTGCAGCTGGTCGATGAGGTCGGCGCGGTCGACGCCG
>JAWWPM010000373.1:0-3984 GCA_033854915.1 Nocardioidaceae bacterium | reverse complement strand
CTGACCCGGGTGCCCGGAGCGAGCAGGGCCGGGTCAGCGCGGTCGGGATCCCACAGTGGTGCGTCGGTGTGGCCGATGAGCTGCCAGCCTCCCGGGGACTGCCGGGGGTAGACGCCGCACCACGTCCCGGCGAGCGCGACCGCACCGGCCGGGACCCGGGTGCGTGGCGTCGCGAGCCGGGGCACCGACACCTCGAGCCCGGACAGGTAGGCGAAGCCGGGGCTGAAGCCGCAGAACGCCGAGACCAGCTCCGTGGCCCGGTGCCGGGCGGCAACCTCGTCCGGCTCGCAGCCCCAGTGCGCGGCGACGCGCTCGAGATCGGGACCGTCGTAGGTCACCGGCAGCTCGACCAGACGGCCCCGCTCCGTCGCGCTCGGGTGCCACGCGGCCAGGCTGCGGCGCAGGGCGTCGGGGTCTACCGCGCCGTCGAACAACACCGTCTGGGCGCCGGGGACGACCTCCCGGGCCAGGGCCCGGGCGCGCGCCCAGGCCGCCAGGTCGACGGCGTGCTGCGGCGAGGAGACCTCGACCAGCAGCGCGTGCCGGCCGACGGGATGAATGCGCACGCCGGCTCCCCGGGGGAAAAGGATGAGGGGCTCTCGATGGTATGAGCACCAAGAGCCCCTCGACACCGGGCGTGTGACCACCCGATCGACCGGACAACTCCTCCGACCCCACCCGCCGCCACCGGCCGGTGCCACGAGCAAGCTCGCGGTGTGGATCCTCGGACTTCTCCGATCCCCGCCCCGCCGCAAGCGGCGGGTTGGTAGGGAGAGTTCTACGGGGTCACGGGCCTGCTGCACAAGGGGATGCGGACAAGTTTCCACACAAGTTTCGGGGCCACCGGCGTGTCTCCACAGGAGGGGTCCTCCCCTCCACAGATCGGGGGGCTTCCTCCACAGGTGACGGGCTCAGGCTGTGGAGATTCATCCCACGGTGAGGAAGGAGGCGAGCCGGTAGCCGGCCGCCGTCAGGGCACGTCGTACGGCGTGTGCGTGGGCGACCGCACCGGGCGAGTCGCCGTGCACGCACAGCGACGCGACGCTGGGTGCCAGGGCGAGGGCCTGCCGGGCGATCCCGTCCGGCTCCTCGATCAGGGCGCCCGGCCGGCCACGCTCGACGAGGTGGCCGTCGGCGTAGCCGCGGTCGGGGAAGCCCTCGGTGTAGGACGGGCGGCCGGCGTCGGCAGCGAGTCCCAGCAGCAGGGAGCCCGGGAAGCCGAGCACCGGCAGGTCTCCCGATCCTGCCAGCACCGCGGCCGCCTGCTCGGCATCGCCGGTGACCCGGTGGTAGAGGGCGCCGTGCGGCTTCACGTATCGGACCTCGGACCCCTCGGCCTCGGCGATCTCCTCGAGCAGGCCGACCTGCTCGGCCACCTGGTCGCGGAGGTCGTCGAAGCCGACGTCGCGGGCGACCCGCCCGAAGCCCGCCCGGTCGCGGTAGGAGACCTGGGCGCCCACCACCACGCCCAGCCGGGCGGCCCCGGCGCAGACCGTCCGCATGATCTCCGGCGTACCGGCGTGGAACCCGCAGGCCACGTTGGCGGAGGTGACGACCGCGAGCAGCCCCGCGTCATCGGTGACCTCCTCGCCGAGATCGGCGTTGAGGTCGACGGTCGACGATCGGTGGTCCGGGTCAGCCGGCATCGGGGACGTCGAGGGTGCGGTAGTCCATCGTCACGACGTAGCCCAGCTTGTCGTAGAGAGCCCTGGCCCCGGGGTTGTGGGCGAAGACGTTGAGGCCGAGGGAGGGATGACCGTGCTCGCGCGACCAGAGCGCGCCGGCGTTCATGATCGCCTCGCCGTAGCCCTTCCGGCGCTGGTCCTCGCGGACGACGACGTCGTAGACGAACGCCATCGGCTTCTCCGTGCTGATCCAGAGATGTCCCACGGGGTCGTCGCCGACCCAGGCGCTGAAGAACTCCTGCCCGACCGAGTCGACCCCGTCGGGCATCAGCTGCGCCGACTGCGTGCGGCTCTGCTCGTCGGCCGCCTCGCGGCTCATGCCGGCGGCGTGGAGCTCGTCGGCGTAGTCGCGCACGAGGTCCGCGTAGAACTCGTCGAACCGCTCACCGGTCATCTCGCGCAGCTCCACGCCGCCCGGGTCGGCGATCGGAGCGTCGAATCGGAGCAACATGTTGGTGGCTCGCGGGGTGAAGCCGGGCAGCTCGACCAGGGCCGTCCGGCTCGGGTCACCCGGGACACCGCCCGCGCCGATCCGGATCTGCCCGACGGTCCTGGCCAGGTCCAGCATGGCCGGGACCAGCTCCGCCATCCGGTCGGGGTCATCGAGCCGGACGTCCATCACCGAACCACTCTCGCCCTCCGTGCCCCACCAGAGGTGGCCCACCGCGGCGTCACCCTCGACCACCTCGAAGAGGCGGGTGGTCTCACCCAGGCCCTCCACGAACTCGCGCGCCTTGGCCGCGGAGACCTGCGGGTCGTCGTACTGGCCGCGGAAGCGGAGCTTGTCGAGGCGTTCGGCGAGCGTGGGGACCCAGTGGGTGCGTGCCTCCTCGGGCACGGGGCGCAGTTCGAGCACACCGTGATGCTAGTGCTCCAATCCGTGGGACCGCCCGCGACGGATAGCCCTGAGAAGTCCCTGAGAGTTCGGCGTCGACGCAACTCCGGCGCACGCTCGTACGTCTGGCTGGGTGAAGGGTCCGAGCACCGGCCACGGGAAACCTCACAGGGAATCCCTCCGGGGTCCGTTGCGTTGGAGTCACTGTGGGTACTTACCGGTAGGTAGGGCCCACGCAGGTCAGGAGGGCGACATGGCAACACGTTCCATCAGCGCGACGCGGGAGATCGAGGGCCGCGACAGCGTCGGGCTGTACCTCGACGAGATCGCCCGGACCCCGCTCCTCGACGCCGCCTCGGAGGTCGAGCTGTCCAAGACCATCGAGGCCGGGCTGTACGCCGAGCACCTGCTCGCCGAGGGCCGGGTCGGCCGCCGCAAGGGCGGCGCCCCGATGACGGCCACCGAGGAGGAGCTCCAGTGGCTCGCCGACGAGGGCCACAAGGCCGTCGACCGGTTCATCAGCGCGAACCTCCGGCTCGTGGTCTCCATCGCGCGCAAGTACGGTCGCGCGCAGATGCCGATGCTCGACCTGATCCAGGAGGGCAACACCGGCCTGATCCGGGCGGTCGAGAAGTTCGACTACACCAAGGGCTACAAGTTCTCGACCTACGCGACCTGGTGGGTCCGGCAGGCGATCACCCGTGGCATCGCGCAGCAGGCACGCGTCGTACGCCTGCCGGTGCATGTCGTGGAGGAGCTCAACCAGGTGGGCGGTGCGCGTCGTACCCTCGAGCGCCAGCTCGGCCGTGACCCCGAGCCGGCGGAGATCGCCGGCGAGCTCGGCATGGACATCGACCGGGTCCTGGACCTGCTGTCCTGGGGTCGCGACCACGTCAGCCTCGACACCCCGGTGGACGAGGACGGCGACACCTCCCTGGGCGACCTGATGGCGCAGGAGACCTCGCCTGGGCCTGACGACACCGTGCTCGACGTGGAGTCCCGCGAGCGGCTCGACCAGCTCGTCGGACAGCTCGACGAGCGCGCCGCCGACATCATCCGCGCCCGCTACGGCCTGCTCGACGGCCGCCAGCACAAGCTCGCCGACATCGGCGCCCGCCACGGCATCTCCGCCGAGCGGGTCCGCCAGCTCGAGCGCGAGGCCCTGCAGAAGCTCCGTCGCCTCGGCGATCCCGATCTGGCCGCCTGAGAGCCTGAGCGAGGAGGTTCGAGGGCGACGAAGTCGTCTCGAGCCGCCGCAGCGTGCTTGCACGCACCCGCTGCCGCGCTAGCTGACCGGGTCTGCCCCGGTCAGCTCCGCGAAGACCGCCGCCACCCGCTGGCGGAGGTCTTCGAGCGTCCCGGTGTTGTCGATGACGTAGGTAGCGATCGCGAGCCGGTCCTCGGCAGCGGCCTGCGCGGCGATCCTGGACCTGGCCTCGTCCTCGGTCCACCCGCGGTCGCGCA
>JAWWPM010000372.1:0-4413 GCA_033854915.1 Nocardioidaceae bacterium | reverse complement strand
CAGGAGGTCGCGTTCATCACCCGGCACCAGGTCCAGGAGGCGGCGGTCCACCACTTCGACGCTGCCCACGCCACCGGCCACGAGCCGGCGGTCGACGGCGAGGTCGCGGCCGACTGCGTCGAGGAGTTCCTGACCACCTCGCTCGCGGACGCCGAGGACGTCGCCCGGCTCGGCGGCGCCCTCTACGGCGAGCTGGTGCTGGCCACCACGGACACCCGCCAGTCCTGGACCGTCCGGCAGGAGGCACCGACGGCTCCGCTCACGTGGACCGCGGGCGGTGCCCCGGCCACCGTCTCCGGCACCGCTTCTGACCTCCTGCTCTGGCTCTACGGTCGGGTGCGGCTCGAGGAGTCCGACCCGGACCTGGTCGCCCGCTTCCGGGCGCTGGCCTCCACCGCCTGAGCCGGTGCCCGTCCCCCGGTTGCGCGCCCGCGAGGTCTCGGCCCGGCGGCTGGCCCGGCACGGGCTGACCGCCCCGCTCGCCGACCCGACCCCGGCGGGAGCGACCGCCGCGACCCACGGGATCCACGCCCAGATCATGTCCGCCGCTGAGGTGTCGGCGGCGCTCCGGCTCCCCGGGAGCACCCGGCAGACGGTCCGCGAGGCACTCGCCGCCGGGTCGCTGACGAAGACCTACGGGCCGCGGGGCACGGTGCACCTGGTCGCCACCGACGACCTCGCGTTGTGGGTCGGCGCGCTGGGTGCGGTGCCGTCGGGGAGCAGCCCGTTCGCCCCCGACGTACGCCTCGACCCGGGGAAGACCGACGAGGTGGTGGCTGCGATCGGGGACGCGCTCCTCACCGGCGAGCTCACGCTCGACGAGCTCGACGCCGAGGTGGTCTCGCGAGCCGGCAGCTGGGCGGGCGACCTGGTGATGCCGGCGTTCCAGGGGTACTGGCCGCGGTGGCGGCAGGCCGTCGGGGTCGCCGCCAACCGGGGCGTGCTGGTCTTCGGCGCCGACCGGGGCCGCAAGGTGACCTACACGCATCCAGGCCGGCGCCGACCGGGGTTTCGGCCGGCTCCCGCCGACGAGGCGTCCGCCTGGTTCCTGCGCGGCTACCTGGCCGCCTACGGTCCGGCCACCCCCGAGGACCTGGCCCGGTGGAACACGGCTCCCCTGCCCTGGGCCCGGGCGCTCCTCGACAGCGGCGACACGGAGCCGGTGGACGTCGACGGCCGGGTCGCCCTGGTCAACGCGGGTGACACGGCGCCCACGCCTCCGGGGCGGAGCGTCCTGCTGCTGCCGTACTTCGACGTGCTCGCGGTCGGCTCGCAGCCGCGGGAGCGGATGTACCCGGGGCGCGCCTGGGAGCGCGCCACGGCCCGCGGCCAGGCCGGCAACTATCCGGTGCTGCTCGTCGACGGTGTGGTGCTCGGGGTCTGGCACCAGCGCCGCTCCGGGCGCCGGATCGAAGTCACCGTTGAGACCTGGGCGGACCTGTCGGCGACCCGGCTGCGCGCGCTCGACCGGCAGGTGGGACGGCTCGGCGAGATCCTCGAGGCCGAGCCCCGGCTCACCCTGGGTGAGGTCCGGGTCGGCGCGCACGCGTAGCGTCGCGCCCATGCCCACGCCGCCCGAGGACTGCTGGCTGCACCCCGCCGTGGTCACCGGGCCGAGCGACATCGCCGGCACCGGCCTGTTCGCCATTGAGCCGATTCCCGCAGGCACCGAGGTCGCGAGGTACGGCGGCCACCTGGTCACCGTGGCGGAGCTGACCGACGACGCCGCAAGCCTGGTCGTCGGGGACGACCTGCACCTGGTGCTGCCGCCGGACACCGACCTGCGCTTCGCCAACCACAGCTGTGACCCGTCCACCGGCTGGTCCGACGGCTACACCCTGGCGACGCTGCGCGACCTTGCTCCCGGTGACGAGGTCACGCACGACTACGCGACCAGCATCGCCGACCCGGCGTACCTCCTGCGCTGCCACTGCGAGACCTACCGGTGCCGGCAGATGGTCGAGGGCACCGACTGGCGGATCCCCCAGCTGCAGCGGCGCTACGCCGGGCACTGGACGCCGTACCTGCAGGGACTGGTCAGCGCAGCAGCAGGCTGACGATCGCCACCACGCCGACCACGACGATCACGCCCCGGAGCACGCCGGGAGGCAGCCGGCGCCCGACGGTGGAACCGATCTGGCCCCCGATCACCGAGCCGACGGCGATGAGGGCGACCGCCCGCCAGTCGAGGTGGGCGACGAACAGGAACACCACCGCGGCCACCGCGTTGACGACCAGCGAGAGCGCGTTCTTGGTCGCGTTGTGCCGCTGCATCGTGTCGGCGACGCCGATCCCGAGGATCGCCATCAGCAGCACGCCCTGCGCGGCCCCGAAGTAGCCGCCGTAGACACCGGCGCCGAGGACCGCGGGCCAGACCCACCAGACGCCATGGTCCGGCATTCCGCCCCGAGCCTCCGCGCGCGCCGCCACCCGGCGGGAGATCGCCGGGCCGACCACGACCAGCAGCACGCCGAGAGCGATCAGGGCGGGCACGATCGTGTCGAACGCCGAGGACGGCAGCACCAGCAGCAGCACCGCGCCCGCCGCGGCGCCCAGGAAGGACGCCGACGCCAGCCGCAGCACACGCCCGCGCTGGCCGCGGAGCTCGGCCCGGTAGCCGATCACCGCAGAGAGACTGCCCGGCACCAGTCCGACGTTGTTGGACACGTTGGCGGTGACGGCGGGCAGCCCGCAGGCCAGCAGCACCGGGAACGTGATCAGGGTGCCCGAGCCCACGACCGCGTTGATGGTGCCCGCGCCGATCCCCGCCAGGAGGACGGCGAGCGCCTCCCAGACGGAGGAGATCAGGTCAGCTCACCTCAGGACTGCGGCTCGGCGGGACCGGCTCCCGGGTCGGGGGTGTCGGCCGGCGGTTCCTCGGCCGCGGCGGCGGGAGCCACGGCACCCGTGGGCCTGCCGGCTGCGGACGCCGCCGACTCCTCGGCCGCACGGATCGCCTTCTGCACCTCGTCATGGGCCTTGGAGAGCGACGAGTCCGGCGTGGTCGGCGGCTCGATCGTGGGCGCGTCGACCCGCTTGAGCGGGCCGCCGGTCTTGGCTGGGATGCCCGCGATCTCGTGGATCGACGACCCGAGTCCCTCCAGTGCCTTGGTGAACTCCGAGGGCAGGATCCACACCTTGTTGGCGTCGCCCTTCGCGATCTCCGGCATCATCTGCAGGTACTGGTAGGCGAGCAGCGACTGGTCGGGCTGACCGTCGTGGATCGCCTGGAAGACGGTCTGGATCGCCTGTCCCTCACCCTGCGCCTTGAGGATCGCCGCCTCACGGTTGGCCTGGGCACGCAGGATCAGCGCCTCGCGATCACCCTCGGCGGACAGGATCGCGGCCTGCTTGTTGCCCTCCGCGGTGAGGATCGACGACTGGCGCTGGCCCTCGGCGGTCAGGATCACCGCGCGCTTGTCGCGGTCGGCCCGCATCTGCTTCTCCATGGAGTCCTTGATCGAGGGCGGCGGGTCGATCCCCTTGATCTCGACGCGTCCGACGCGGATGCCCCAGCGGCCGGTGGCCTCGTCCAGCACCCCGGAGAGCCCGCGGTTGATGTCCTCACGCGAGGTCAGCGTCTGCTCGAGCGTCATGCCGCCGACGATGTTGCGGAGCGTGGTCATGGTGAGCTGCTCGACCGCGGAGATGTAGTTGGCGATCTCGTACGTCGCCGAGACCGGGTCGGTGACCTGGAAGTAGATGACCGTGTCGATCGAGACCACCAGGTTGTCCTCGGTGATCACCGGCTGCGGCGGGAACGACACCACCTGCTCGCGCATGTCGATCACGTAGCGGACCCGGTCGACGAACGGGGTCAGGATGTTGAGGCCCGGCGACAGCGTGGTGCGGTACTTCCCGAAGCGCTCGACGATGCCGGCGCGAGCCTGCGGAACGATCCGCACGGTCTTCGCGAGCAGCATCACCACGAAGATCACGAAGACGGCGGCGATGATGATGCCGGTCATGGACTTGCCCCAATCGCTAGGTCGTGCCCGAGAGCGGACACTGTGTCAGGCACGGCGGACGTAGGCCGTCGCGCCGCGGATCTCGACCACCTCGGCGCGTTCGCCGGGCTCGATCTCGTCGAACTCGTCGTACGGCGCCGCGGTCCACTCGTCGCCACCGATCTTGACCCGGCCGGTCTGGTGCGGCGTGAGCAGGGTGAGCACCTGGACCGGGCGACCGATCAGGGCCGCCGGACCGGTCCGCAGGTCGGGTCCGCCGTGCAGGCTCTTGATCAGGTTGGGCCGCAGGAACGCGAGCAGGCCGACCGCCGACCCGAGGGCCAGCACCAGCGTGAGCACACTGGGCACCCCGAGCAGCGTCGTGATCACTCCGACCACGCAGCCGACCGCGAGCATCGCGAAGATCAGGTCCAGGCTGATCATCTCCACGACCCCCAGGCCGACC
>JAWWPM010000371.1:0-6223 GCA_033854915.1 Nocardioidaceae bacterium | reverse complement strand
GGCCACGCTGACCCTGATCCAGGACGTCACCGCCAACGCCTCCCTGCTGACCCTGCTGGCCGGTCCGCGCTGGGCGATCGGGCCGCGCGACCTGGCCCTGCTCGGGCGCCGCGCCGCCGACCTGTCGGGTCGACGCGGCCGCATGTCGTACGACGACGTCCGGGCCGAGCTCGACGCGGCGGTGTCCGGGTCCGACCCCGCCGAGGTCGCCTCCCTCGGCGACGCGCTCGAGTCGCCCGGCGAGCTCGGCTACTCACCCGAGGCCCGGGCCCGCTTCGCGCTGCTGGCCGGCGAGCTGCGCCGGCTCCGCTCGGTGGTGGGTGAGCCGATCCTCGACCTGGTGCGGCGGATCATCGACACCTGCGGCATCGACGTCGAGCTCGCCTCGTCGGCCAGCCCTGCCGCCTCCGCCCGGCGCGACAACCTCGACCTCTTCGTGCAGGCCGTCTCGGAGTTCCAGGCCGTCGACGGACAGGTCACCCTGGCGGCGCTGCTGGCCTGGCTCGAGGCGGAGGACTCCTACGGCCAGGGGCTCGACGTCGCCACGCCGTCCGAGGCCGACTCGGTCAAGCTCCTCACCGTCCACCGGGCCAAGGGGCTGGAGTGGGACGTCGTGTTCATCCCGGGTGTCACCGAGCGGAAGTTCCCCACCGATCGCACCCGCTCGACCTGGCTGACGGTGCCGTTCGTGATGCCGGGCAGTCTGCGCGGCGACGCCTGCGACCGGCCGGTGCTGTCCGGCCACACGCCGGCCGACATCAAGGCGTTCACCGACGCGACCAAGGAGCACGAACGCATCGAGGAGCTGCGGCTCGCCTACGTCGCCTGGACGCGTGCCCGGCACCGCCTGCGCGTCACCGGCTGGTGCTTCTCGCCCAGGCTCAAGGGCGGACGCGGCCCGTCGGTCTATCTCGAGGCGACGGTCCGGTCCCTCGCAGATCGCGGCATCCTGCCCGAGCCGTGGCGCGAACGCCCCGACAAGGACGAGCCCAACCCCTACGCCGCCCTCGACCCCGACCGGCCGTGGCCGATGTCGCACCAGACCCCCGAGGTGGCGCGGCGCCACGACGCCGCCGCCCTGGTGACGGAGGCCGCCTCCGCGTTGGCAAGCGGCGCCCCCTGGGTCGAGGAGACCGAGGACATGCTCGTGCTCGGCCGGATCCAGGAGTGGGACGACGAGCTGACCCGGCTGATCGAGGAGGCCCGGCGCGACCAGTCGCCGGCGATCGACGTACCCCTGCCCTCCAGCCTGTCCGCCACCGCGCTGGCGCGACTGCGCGACGCTCCCGACGCGTTCGCCGCCGACCTCGCCCGGCCGATGCCGCGGCAGCCGTCGCCGGCCGCGCGTTTCGGCACCCGCTTCCACGCCTGGGTGGAGAGCCGGTTCGGCCAGCAGGACCTCTTCGACCCCGACGACCTGCCGGGCCGCGGGGACGCCGGCATCGACGACGACGCCGACCTGCAGGCGATGATCGAGCGCTTCGAGGCCGGACCGTTCGCCGACCGCGTCCCCCACGCCGTGGAGGCGCCGTTCGCGCTGGTGCTGCGCGGTCAGGTGGTGCGCGGCCGCATCGACGCCGTGTACGCCGAGCCGGGCCCCCAGGGCGACGGCTGGCTGGTCGTGGACTGGAAGACCAACCGCACGCCGGAGTCCGACCCGTGGCAGCTCGCCCTCTACCGCCTGGCCTGGGCCGAGCTCATGGGCGTGCCGCTCGACCGGGTGCGTGCGCAGTTCTACTTCGTGCGCATGGGCACCGTCGTCGAGCCACCCGACCTCCCCGGCCGCACCGACCTCGAAGGCGTCTTCGCCCTGCCCCCCACCCCGGGCGGTGGCTGAGCGGCCGTTTCGGTGGGTCGAGCGGCGGCTGGCCCGCCGCCACGGGCCGCGGGGCAGCCCCTCAGCCGCCCAGTGCGGCGGTGAGCGCGATCTCGACCATCTCCCCGAAGGTCTCCTGGCGCTCGGCGGCGGTGGTCTCCTCGCCGGTCACGATGTGGTCGGAGACCGTGCAGATCGCCAGCGCCCGGCGGCCGAACTTGGCGGCCAGCGTGTAGAGCGCGCTCGCCTCCATCTCGATGGCCAGCACGCCGTACGCGGCCATCCTGGACGCCAGCTCGGGGCGGGCGGCGTAGAAGGAGTCGCCGGAGAAGATCAGCCCGACGTGCGTCTGGCCGACGGCCGAGCCGCCGGAGACCCGCGCCTCGGCGGCGTCGACGGCCGCGCGGAGCAGGCCGAAGTCGGCGACCGGGGCGTAGTCGAGGCCCTCGAAGGTGATCCGGTTCATCGACGAGTCGGTGCAGGCCCCGGTAGCGATCACGATGTCGCGCAGCGCCAGCTTCTCGGTGAGTGCCCCGCAGGAGCCGACCCGCACGACCGTCTGCACGTCGTACTCGCGGAAGAGCTCGTTGGCATAGATGGCGAACGACGGCTGGCCCATGCCGCTGCCCTGGACCGACACCGGATGCCCGCGCCAGGTGCCGGTGAAGCCCAGCATGCCGCGTACCTCGGTGTAGCAGCGCGCGTCGTCGAGGAAGGTCTCCGCGATCCACCGCGCCCGCAGCGGGTCGCCCGGCATCAGCACGACCGGGGCGATCTCGCCGGACGTGGCCCCGATGTGGATGCTCACGAGTGGTCTCCGTCCCGGCCGCGCGCGACCATGGCCAGGGCGTACAGCGGACGGTCCTGGGTCTCGACGTAGACCCGGCCGAGATAGCTGCCGATGACGCCCATCATCAGCAGCTGAAGGCCGCTCAGCAGAAACATCCCGACCGCGATGAACGCCCAGCCGGGCACGGCCTGGGAGGGTTCGAAGAGCCGGACGTAGACCACGAACAGGGCACCGAGCACGCTCAGGAACGAGATCAGCAGGCCCAGACGGGAGATCAGCCGCAACGGGAACGTCGAGAAGCCGAGGATGCCGTCGGCGGCGAGCTTGAGCATCGTGCGCAGCGGGTACGACGAGCTGCCGGCGTGGCGCGGGTCGCGGTCGAACGGAACCGCCTCCTGGCGGAACCCGACGTGGGAGACGATGCCGCGCAGGAAGCGGTCGTGCTCGCGGTAGCGGATCACCTCGGCCACCACCCGGCGGTCCATCAGCCGGAAGTCGCCGACGTTGCGGGGGATGTCGATCGAGGCGAGCCGGGTCAGCAACCAGTAGAAGACGAACGCGGTGCCCCGCTTGAACGCCGAGTCCTTGCGGGTACGACGTTGCGCGTAGGCCACGTCGGCCCCCGCCTCCCAGGTCTCGATCAGCTGGAGGCTCACCTCGGGCGGGTCCTGCAGGTCGGTGTCCATGATCACCACCGCGTCGCGGCCGGCCGCGGCATCCAGCCCCGCGGTGACCGCGATCTGGTGCCCGAAGTTGCGAGCCAGCGCGATCACGGTGACCCGGTCGTCGGCCGCGCGGAGCTCGACCAGCCGGTCCAGCGACGCGTCGCGGCTCCCGTCGTCGACGTAGAGGAACTCGAAGTCGAGGTCGGGTCGCTTCTCGGTGGCCGCCACCAGGGCGTCGTGGAACGCGCGGATCCCCGCGGCCTCGTTGTACACGGGCAGCACGTAGGCGACCAGGCGTCGCGTGCTTGTCATCGGGCTCCAGGGGTGTCTCGGGAGGGTCGAGAATACTGGTCGGGCCCTGTGCGGTGCGTGTGCCCGTGGTGTGTGGCGCCGGTGGATCCGGGCGAGGCCGCCGCGAGGTCGGGACTAGCCTCGCTGGTGTGAGCTTTCCGCACATCGAGCTGGCCGCCCATCCGCACGAGCGCGTCGGGGAGCGCCGCGCCGACGAGACCTGGCTGGCCGGTGCCTGGGCCGATCCCGAGACCCGCGTCCTGGTGTTCGCCGGGACCCGCGTCCGGTCGGCCGGGGGCACCCTGCGCTGGGTGCCGCCCGCGGAGGCGCCGTCGACCGGCACCCGGGTGCTGCTGGGGGAGCGGGACGGGCGCACCTGGTTCGCGCTGGTCGTGGACCCGGCCGACACGCAGGACTCGGCGGAGGAGTGGGTCGGGCTGCGGGCCCTCCTGCCCTACCTCGCCGGCGACGCCGTCGAGCAGGCTCCGCTGGTCTTCCACGCGTTCGGGCTGGCCGAGTGGCTGCACGCGACCCGGCACTGTCCGCGCTGCGGCGGGACGCTCGAGGTGCGGATGGCCGGTCACGAGCTGGAGTGCACGTCGTGCCATCGACGCCAGTTCCCGCGCACCGACCCGGCCGTGATCATGGCGATCTCGCAGGGTGAGCCGGGCGCCGCCGACGAGCAGCTCCTGCTGGGCCGCCAGGACAGCTGGCCGGCCGGGCGCTACTCCACGCTGGCCGGGTTCCTCGAGCCGGGCGAGACGCTGGAGGACGCCGTACGCCGGGAGGTGGCGGAGGAGACCGGCGTCCGCGTCGGAGAGGTGACCTACTTCGGCAACCAGCCGTGGCCGCTCCCGGCCAGCCTGATGGTGGGCTTCCTGGGCCGGGCCACCTCACCGGAGATCGCCGTGGACGGCCGCGAGATCCAGGACGCGCGGTGGTTCAGCCGCGGGCAGATGAAGGCCGAGGCCGAGGCGGGCACGCTCGTGCTGCCCGGCGGCATCTCGATCTCGCGCTCGCTGGTCGAGCACTGGTACGGCGACACGCTGCCCGGCTCGTGGTGACAGCCGGGTGGGGGATCAGGCGGCGAGCGTCGCCAGCTTGTCCTTGATCTGCGCGATCGAGGGGTTCGTCTGCGCCGACCCGTCGGCGAAGACGACGGTCGGGACCGTCTGGTTGCCGCCGTTCACGCGTTCGACCACCTCGGCCGCCTCGGGGTGCTGCTCGATGTCGACGACCTCGTAGGCGATGCCGTCGCGGTCCATCTGACCCTTCAAGCGCATGCAGTAGCCGCACCACGGGGTGCTGTACATCGTGACCGAGCCGCTCATCTGGGACTGTCCCCTTCGACGTCTAGTGTGTCCGTGAGCCCAACGTCCCCCGCTCAGGAGTTGTTCCCAGCCGTGTCTCCACCCACCGACCTGCTGGCCGCGCTCGACCCCGAGCAGCGCCAGGTGGCCGAGGCCCTGCGCGGCCCGGTGCGGGTCCTGGCCGGCGCCGGCACCGGCAAGACCCGGGCCATCACCCACCGGATCGCCCATGGCGTCGCCGAGGGCGTCTACGCGCCCACCGAGGTGCTCGCGGTCACCTTCACCACCCGCGCGGCCGGCGAGATGCGCGGGCGGCTGCGGACGCTCGGGGCACCCGGTGTCCAGGCCCGTACGTTCCACAGCGCCGCGCTGCGCCAGCTGAGGTGGTTCTGGCCGACGACCTACGGCGGCGAGCTGCCGACGCTGACCGAGTCCAAGCTGCCGCTGCTCGCGGCGGCGGCCCGGCGGCTCCGGATCCAGGCCGACCGCACCCTGCTGCGCGACCTCGCCTCCGAGGTCGAGTGGGCCAAGGTCAGCAACGTCGGGCCCGACGACTATGCCCTGGTCGCCGGGGCCCGCGGCCGCGAGATCGCCGGCCACGACCTCGAGACCGTCGGCCGGCTCTTCGGTGGCTACGAGGAGGTCAAACGGTCGCAGGCGCGCATGGACATGGAAGACATCCTGCTGCTGACGGCCGGCATGCTCGCCGAGGAGGAGCGGGTGTCCGCCCAGGTGCGGGCGCAGTACAAATGGTTCGTTGTCGACGAGTTCCAGGACGTCTCTCCGCTCCAGTCCGCCCTGCTCGACCTGTGGCTCGGCGGCCGCGACGAGCTCTGCGTCGTCGGCGACCCCGCCCAGACCATCTACTCCTTCGCCGGTGCCGACGCCGCCTACCTGCGCGACTTCCCGCGCAAGTTCCCCGGCGCCACGTCGATCGAGCTGGTCCGCAACTACCGCTCGAGCCCCGAAGTCGTGCAGGCCGCCAACGCCGTGCTGGCCGGCTCCGACTCCGGCGCGGTGCAGCTCCGGGCGCAGCGGGGACCCGGCCCGGCGGTGCGCTTCGCCCCTGCCGCCGACGAGGTCGCCGAGGCCACGGCGGTCGCCGAGTCCGTGGCCTCGCTGACCGCGGGCGGCACACCCGCCTCCGAGATCGCCGTCCTGTTCCGGATCAATGCCCAGTCCGAGGCCTTCGAGGAGGCCCTCGCCTCGCGCGGCATCCCCTACGTCGTCCGCGGTGCGGCCCGCTTCTTCGAGCGGCCCGAGGTGCGGCAGGCCGTGACCCTGCTGCGCGGCGCCGCGCCCCACGCTACCCGCGACGCCGAGTCGATGGTCGACACCGGCCGGGCCCCGC
>JAWWPM010000370.1:0-2666 GCA_033854915.1 Nocardioidaceae bacterium | reverse complement strand
TCCCCGGTGCCCCCGACGGCGGCCGCCCGGGCCGCCGCGGCCGCGTCCAGCACCGGCAGCATCTCGTCCCGGTCGGGAGGCAGGTAGGCCTGCAGCCACCAACCCTGGGCATCGAGCTCGGCGAACGGCGTACCGGCGTTCGAGGAGACCGCGTGCAGACAGCCCGCCGCGTCGGCGCCCCGAGCCATGGCCCGCTCCCCCTGGGGGTGGACGGCGCGCTGCATCGCCGTCGGTGCGACGGCCAGCGGGGAGGCGAAGCGCCGCCCGAGGATCTCGGTCGCGAGCTCGGCCTCGGCCACCCCCGTCAGTACACGGCTACGGAAGCGCACGCCGCGCCAGGCGTCGGGGGCCTCGTCCGAGGTCACACCGTCGCGCGCTCCGGCCTGCACGTAGGCCCACACGGCCGGTGGAAGATGCCTGCGGGCCTGCTCGGGCAGGGACTCGAGCCAGCGCCCCTGGGTCGGTGGCGGCGGCTCGAGCTCCATCTCAGCCGACCTCGACGCCCGCGAAGCTCTTCTTGCCCCGGCGCAGGACCAGCCACGAGCCGCCGATCAGGTCGGCCGGCTCCGGCTCCGCCTCGGGGTCCTCGACGCGCACGTTGTTGAGGTAGGCGCCGCCCTCGGTGATGGTGCGCCGCGCCTCGCCGCGGCTCTTGGCGAGCCCCGTCTCGACCAGCAGGTCGACGATCGGTGCGAGCGCCGGGACCGACGTCGATCCCGCCCCGCGCAGCGCCGCCTCCAGCGTGCTCGGGCTCAGCGCGTGCAGGTCTCCGCCGCCGAAGAGGGCGGCCGCGGCGGCCTTCGCGTGGCCGGTCTCGTCCGGTCCGTGCACCAGCGTGGTGATCTCGTCGGCGAGCCGCTTCTGGCCAGAGCGCAGCCACGGCTTCTCGACCGTCTCGCTCTCGATGGCCTCGATCTCCGCCCGCGACAGGCTCGTGAACAGCCGCAGCATCTGGCTCACCTGCGTGTCGTCGACGTTGAGCCACCACTGATGGAACGTGTACGGCGACATCATCTGCGCATCGAGCCAGAGCGCGTCGCCCTCGGTCTTGCCGTACTTGGTGCCGTCGGGCTTGGTCACCAGCGGCGTCACGAACGCATGAGCCTTGCCCGCATCGGCCCGGCGGATCAGCTCCACACCGCCGGTGATGTTGCCCCACTGGTCCTCGCCGCCGTGCTGCAGCGTCACGCCGTACTCGCGGTAGAGGCTGAGGAAGTCCATCGACTGCAGGAGGACGTAGCTGAACTCGGTGTAGCTGATGCCGGACTCGAGGCGGCGCTTGACCGTCTCGCGGCCCAGCATCCGGTTCACCGGGAAGTGCTTGCCGATGTCGCGCAGGAAGTCGATGGTCGACAGGCTCGCCGTCCAGTCGTAGTTGTTGACCACGGTGGCGGCGTTGGGGCCCTCGAAGCTGACGAACGGCGTCACCTGGCGGCGTACGCGCTCGCTCCAGTCCTTGACGGTGTCGAGGGAGTTGAGGGTGCGCTCCCCGGAGTCCTTGGGGTCGCCGATCATGCCGGTGGCACCGCCGACCAGGAGGTACGGCGTGTGGCCGGCGTCCTGCAGGCGGCGGGCGGTGGTCAGCTGCAGAAGGTTGCCCATGTGCAGACTCGGTGCGGTCGGGTCGAAGCCCACGTAGAACCGCACGCTCCCGGAGCTGAGGGCCTCGCGCAGCGCGTCGAGGTCGGTCGAGTGGGCGATGAGTCCGCGCCACACGAGGTCGTCCAGCACGGTGGGGTCGATGATCACGGGCCCAGCCTGCCGCATCCCGGGCCTGGCACTCCACCGGGTTCGCGAAGCCAACGGCTCACATGCCCGCGAAGTACACCGCCTCGTCCACCCTCCCGGCCCGGCGTACCCCACCCCGGATGCGGTAGGAGTCCAGCAGCAGCTCGGCCAGCTCCCGCCGTCCGATCCGGTCGAGGCGGGCCCAGACGCTGACCCGGAAGTCGAACGTGTCGATCCGCACGAAGGTCTCGGTGCGCGGGGCGAGCTGCCGTGCGAGGTCCATGTCGCCGCTCCACAGCTGGACGACCGCGTGCCCGTCGACCTCCCGCAGCCGGGCGAACTGGTGCCGGCCGGCGTACCACGCGGGCGAGCCCTCGTGCGCCTCGCCGAAGGTGGCGTCGGGCATCGCCGCGACCAGGTCGTCGACGTCGTGCCAGGTGGCCACGAGCCCTCCCTGCTCCGTCGGGACCCCCGCATCGTTTGGGGGCGGCAAGGGTACTTCCCTCTACGCTGGCGGCACGAGGAGGACGTGGACTTGATCGCTGGGAGGTACACCCGTGGCCGGGAGATCGGCCGCGGCGGGATGGGCGCCGTCTGGCTCGGACGCGACGACGTGCTGGGACGCGACGTCGCGCTCAAGCGGATCGGCATGGTGCCCGGCGCGAGCCAGCCCGACCTCGCGCGCGCCGAGCGCGAGGCCCGGCTGGCGGCGCGGCTGAACCACCCCCACGTCGTCGCGGTCTACGACCTCGTCGAGGACGGCGACGACCACTGGCTCGTCATGGAGTACGTCGAAGGCGTCACCCTCGGTGGGCTGATCAAGCGCGATGGTGCACTCACACCCGACGAGGCCGCCGGTCTGCTCCGGCAGGCGGCCGACGCGCTCGCGGCGGCCCACGCCGTCGGGATCGTGCATCGAGACGTGAAGCCGTCCAACA
>JAWWPM010000369.1:0-2906 GCA_033854915.1 Nocardioidaceae bacterium | reverse complement strand
CGGACGGGCTCGCCCGGTTCTGGTGCGCGGTCCTCGGCTACGAGGTGCAGGACGGCGACGACGGGGTGGTCACGATCGGCTCACCGCTGGTGCCCGAGGGCAAGGATCGCGAGGGTCCGGTGCCCCCGACGCTGACCTTCGCCCAGGTGCCCGAGGGCAAGACCGTCAAGAACCGGCTCCACATCGACGTCAACCCCAGCGACGTCGAGCAGGAGGACGAAGTCCGGCGCCTGCTCGGGCTGGGTGCTCGGCACGCAGACGTCGGGCAGGGTGAGGCGAGCTGGGTGGTGCTGGTCGATCCCGAGGACAACGAGTTCTGCGTGCTGGCCGACCGGCGCCCCTGAGAGGGGCGCCCGTCAGCATCCCCTTCGCCCTTCAAGACCCCCGTGGCCTGAAGGCCGATCCGGGAAGTGTCGCGGTGAAACCTTGGAAGAACCTTGGACGCGCTCAGGCAGGCTCGTCCTGGAAGACCACCTCGCCAGAGTCGAGAAGCGTCTGCTCGATGATCTCGCGGACCTGGCCCCGCTGTCCCTCGCGGCACTCCACGATCAGGCAGTGGCCGGCATCGCCGCGACCCGTCACCGACGTGAAGTGTGCGTGGGTCAACGCGGCGCGGAGCGGTGCAGGGTCCTCCCCGACCGGTACCGCGTACGACAGCGTGTGGGCGTCCGGTGACCGGAGCCGCGTCTCGGTCCGGGCGTCCTGCTGGCCCCACTGCCGCAGGGCCAGGACGATCAGCGCGGGCACCACGACGAGGGCGAGTGCGATGGCGACGAACAACATGGTTCCTCCTGCCGGCGCCGGCTCCCGGAGGAGTGCCGGAGCGCTTCGCGCCGTGGCTCCAGCGTGAGCGCGCCGCCAATGGTGGGCGAGGGTCGTACGTCGGTGCAGTCGGGGCCGTAAGTCCTGGAGATCCTGGAATACCCCCAGAACGGGCGAATTCCCCACGACGGCCTGCGGAGACGGTCAAACCGGGGCGTTCCGACGTACTCTGATGGAGCGGCACCAGTTTCGACGACAGGGGCCTCGGGCCAGAAATCCCTGTTCGGGAGTACCTGTGTCGGGAAGGGTCGTCACGGTGGCAGATCAGCCGGTCAGCGATGCATTGCTGACGCCCGGGGGGGTGGCGGCCCTTCTGTTCGTCGACCCGAAGACGGTCACGAGGTGGGCGAACTCCGGCAAGCTGGCGGCGATCCGCACGCCCGGTGGCCACCGTCGCTACCTCAGATCCGACGTCCTCGCCATCATGGCGCAGCGCCGACCGACTCGACCAGCGTCGCCGGACACGCTCCGGGGACGTTCGCAGGATGCCGCTGGGGTCTTCCCGTCGACCGGTGAAGATGCCGACCGACGGGCCGAGGCCGCCGCTGTGGTCGCCGCGGCTGTCGAGCTCGCCTCCTTGACGGTGGCGACCGAGGCAGCCGCGGCGGTGGTCGTGACCGCCGCTGCCGTGAGCCGGGCCGCCCGCCGCGCGAGCGAGGCGGTGGACTCGGCGCGTGCTGCCCGAGGGCTCGCCGCAGCGACCGCTGCGGCGCTCGTCGTGCGCGACGCCGAGCGGACCGCCGCCCGGGTGCAGGGCCGGGCCGACCTGGCCGCCGAGCAGGTCAGGGCCGGCGCCGTCAGCGGGCCGTCGACCGAGGCGGCGGCCGATGTCATCGCTCTCGACACCCGACGGGCCGCGGCAGCCCTGACCCGCGTGGGGGCGAGCGCGGCCCGGCACGTGGCCCAGCTCCATGCCGAGGCGGAGGCGGTATTCGCCCGGGAGGCCGCCACGACCGCGGACGCCGTCGAGCGGCAGGCCGCCGTGACCGCGGCCGAGGTCGCCCTCGAGACCGACCTGCGCGCCGCCGGGGTCGCCCTGGTGGCCGAGCGGGCCGCGGCGGCGCTGGTCCGGCGCTCTGCCTGAAACCGGTTGACCAGCGTCATAGGTTGCGAGGCATGGAGGTCTCCGTCTGCACCACCGACGAGGACTACGAGGCGTGGCGTCAGGTCCGGATCGCGGTGGTCCCCGGCGAGCGCTGCGACACCGTCGCCGAGATGCGCACCCAGGACTCACCCGACCGGCTCCTGCTGCTGGCCACCGACGACGGTGTCGTCGTCGGCTCGGGGGTGTCGGACCGGTCGGACTCCGCCGGGGGAGCCTTCGTCGCTCCCCGGGTACGTCGTGAGCACCGGCGACGCGGGGTCGGCACCGCGCTCCTGAGGCGCCTCGCCGACCACGCCGCCGGACTCGGACTGCCCGACCTGCGGGCGATGACCGAGGACCCCGGCTCGCTGGCCTTCGCCGAGCGCTTCGGGTTCGTCGAGATGGATCGGCAGGTCGAGCAGATCCGCACCGTCGGCGACGAGCCGGCCCCCGAACCCCTGCCCGACGGCATCGAGGTCGTCACCCTCGACGAGCGACCGGAACTCTGGGCGGCGAGCTGTCAGCGCTTCGGCACCGAGGTGCTGGCTGACTTCGCCGTGTTCGAGCCGCTGCAGATCTCCGAGCAGCAGTGGAACGACTCCTGGCCCGGCGACCCCATGTTCCTGGCGGTCCACGACGAGGAGGTGATCGGCTGCGCCGGGCTCGACCGCGACACCGACCGGCCCGAGCGCGGCGAGAACGCGCTGACCGCCGTACGACGTGACTGGCGCGGCCACGGCATCGCGGTACACCTCAAGCGGCTGACGCTCCGCTGGGCCGCCGACCATGGCGTCACCGAGATCTACACCTGGACCCAGGCCGGCAACACCCCGATGCTCACCCTCAACGAGCGGCTCGGCTACGTCACCGGCCTGACCAGCATCACGCTGTCCCGGCCGATGCCGCTCGAGTGAAGCCGGCTCAGCCCTTGGCCGTGACCGCGAGCCGCACGGCGTCGGGCGTCGTGCCGGACGTCGACTGCTGCACCGTGAGGAAGGTG
>JAWWPM010000368.1:0-11361 GCA_033854915.1 Nocardioidaceae bacterium | reverse complement strand
TCGAGGCTCGCGCCTAGGGGCCCGTCGGCCACGACATCGGGGTCGCACCGAGCGCGGCGAGCTCCTGCTCGCCGCGCTCGCGGTCGTCGCCGCCGAGCATCACCAGCGAGCGGAACCACTGGTAGCGCGCGCCGAGGCAGCGCAGCTCCGCGGCCGCGCCGGCGATGTCGGCGCGGCCCTCGTCGTCTCTTGCCGCGAGGCCCGACGCCCGGCGCACGACGGCCTGGGCGATCGGGTTCCCCGAGGTCATCGGCACCGCCCGCGCGACCCGCTCGGCGGCGTCGGGCAGGCCGGCCAGGACGGCGGCCTCGGCCCAGGCGGAGGCATACCACGACCGCCACATGCCGTTGTAGTGGTTGACGAAGTCCTCGGGGTCCTCGTGCAGGAGCGCCACCACGTCCGCGGCCTGACCACGGTGGAGCAGCACGAGGGCGTCGAAGAAGTCGCCGAAGTGGATCGTCTCGCGCGGCCGGCCCGGCGTGGCGAGGGTCGCCGAGATGTCCATCCAGCGCCGCCGCTCCACGTCGTTCCCCCGCAGCGCGTGGACGGTCGCGGCGGCGTAGGGGGCGGGGCTGAGGTTGCCGGCGATGGGGCGCCCGGCCCGCTCCCAGCCGCGCTGGAACATCGTCGAGAGCCGGATCGCCTCGTCCCAGGCGCCGCTGAGCAGACCCACCACGATCAGGCGGGACGTCGCGAGGTGGTCCTCCTCGCGGTAGAACGGCAGGTCGCAGAGGCCTTCCCCGAGTCGGTGCGCCGTGCGCAGGTCGCCGGCGGCCACCGCGCACGCCGAACCCATCTGGAAGGCGTCGAAGAACTCCAGCGCCGAGTCGGCGGTCACCGGCACCTTCGCGAGCAGCTCGGTGCGGAGTACGGCGCACGCCAGGGCCTCGGCCGGCTCACCGTGGGCGGTGTGGATCGTGGTCAGCATGTCGAGGGCCGCGCTCTCGCCCATCAGGTCTCCCGCGGATCTGGCCAGGGCGAGGGCCCGCTCGGCCACGGCTCGGGTCGCCGGGTCGCGCTCGTCTGCGTCGAAGGCCTCGGCGGTCAGGATCCGGCCCTCGGCCGCCGGGTCGTCGGCGGTCAGCGGCCGGGCCCGCTCGATGAGCCGGGCCACCTCGCCCTCGGGCGGCAGGGTGGCGATGATGCCCGGGCCGCGGCGGATCAGCTCGGCGGCACGGGCGAGGTCCATGCCGGCGCCGGTCCGGTCGCCCGCCCGCAGCGCCGACTCGGCGGCCAGCTCACGGAGCCGCAGTGCCTCGTTGCCGAACTGCCGGCCCTCCGCCGCACCGGCGGCCAGTCGGAGCGCGGCGGTGGCCGCGCTGTCGTCGGGGGCGAGCTCCGCCGCGAGCTCGTAGCGGCGCTGGGCCTCGCCCGGGCGGCCGCGGTCGAAGCTGAGCTCGGCGAGCAGGAGCGAGACCTGGTAGGCCGGGTCCCGCTGGTCGGGCACGTACCGTGCCCGCGGCAGGGCCTGCCGCGTCTCGGTGGAGATCACGTCGAAGTCCGCCCGCCAGGCGTCACCCTCGGGGCCGTCCATCACCGGGGGCAGCATGCGTCGCGCGGCCGTCAGGATCCACGCCAGGTGGCGCGCATGGAGCTCGGCGGTCTCGCCCGAGTCGGCGACCAGGGTGGCGGCGTACTGGCGGATCGTCTCCAGCAGGCGGTAGCGGGTGCCGCCCGGGGTCGCGGTGGTGACCAGCAGGCTCTGGTCGGCGAGCCGCGCCAGGATCGACGGCACGACATCGGCGGCGACGGGGTCCCAGCCGGCCAGCACCTCGGCGACCGAGGCCACGGCGAACGGGCCGGCGAAGACCGACAGCCGCCGTAGCACCGCGCGGTCGGGCTCGTCGAGCAGCCGGTAGCTCCAGTCGAGGGTCGAGCGCAGCGAGCGGTGCCGGTCGTCGAGCCGTGGGCCACCGGTGAGGAGGACCAGCCGGTCGGCGAGTCCGGACTCGAGGCCGTCGAGCCCGAGCGAGGGGAGCCGGGCCGCGGCCAGCTCGATCGCGAGCGCCGAGCCGTCGAGCCCGCGGCACAGGGCGACGACGCGGCTCAGTTCGTCCTCGGCGACGGTCGCGCCGCCCGCGGCCGCCCGGCTCAGGAAGAGCTCGACCGCGTCGGCGGGGCCGTCGGGGGTGGCCGCCAGCGAGAGGCCTGGCACAGGGAAGGCCTGCTCGAAGGGGAGCAGCAACCTGGCCCGGCTCGTGGCCAGCACGGTGAGCCGTGGGCAGCCGGCCAGCAGGCGCTCGACGAGCACGCCGACGCCGTCGAGCACGTGCTCGCAGTTGTCGAGCACCAGCAAGGCCGGGCGCGGGGCCAGCCAGCTGATCATCACGTCCTCGATCGAGCGCCCCTGGCTCTCGCTGAGACCGAGGGTCAGCGCGACGGCCGTGCCGGTGAGCGCGGGGTCGGTGACCGAGACGAGGTCGACGAACCAGACCGCGTCGGGGAACTGGGGCTCGACGTCGCGCGCGACCCGCAGCGCCAGCCTGGTCTTGCCGACACCGCCGGGCCCGATCGCGGTGACCAGGCGGTGCTCGGCCAGCGCTTCGGCCAGAGCCGTCGCCTCGGCCGCGCGGCCGACGAACGACGTGAGCGGGGTCGGGATCGAGGACGACGTGTGCCGGTCCGGCCACTCCGTGGACGGCACCGTCAGGTAGCTCTCGGCGGCGCCCGCGAGCTCACGACGGTCGTCGACCTGCAGCTTGCGCAGGAGGGAGGACACATGGCTCTCCACCGTGCGCACGGAGATGAAGAGCCGGGCGGCGATCTCGGCGTTGGTCAGGTGGTCCGCGACCGCCGCCAGCACCTCGGCCTCACGCGGCGAGACCGCAGCCTCGTCGGACACCCTCCCCGTCACCACAGGGTGATTCTGCACCCTTCGGGGTGTGGCCTTCGCGTCACTTTCTGCCCTGGCCCACATCGTGGGCGACGCCCCTGCGGTCCGGGCAGTACGGTGTCGGCCATCTCGGACGACGCTTCGTCACGGGAGGACTCACATGTCGGACGACGTGACGGCTGCGCTCCGCGTGGTGGTGCTCGGAGCGGGGTTCGGCGGCCTCGAGCTCACCACGCGTCTCGCCGACGAGCTGGGCACCGACGTCGACGTCGTGCTCGTGGACCGTACCGAGGACTTCGTCTTCGGCTTCTCCAAGCTCGACGTGATGTTCGGCCGGCTGACCGCCGACCAGGTGCGGCACCGCTACGCCGACATCGTCAAGCCGGGCGTCCGGTTCGTACGGGCCGAGGTGCTGGCGATCGACCCGGAGGCCCGGCGCGTGGCGACGTCGGCCGGCGACTTCGAGGCCGACGTCCTCGTCGTCGCCCTGGGCGCGGACCTCGACCCCGCCGCGACCCCGGGCCTGGTCGAGGACGGCATCGACTTCTACACCGAGGCCGGCGCGTTCGCGGCCCGCGACGTGCTGGAGCGGTTCGAGGGCGGGCGCGTGCTGATCGGCGTGATGTCGACGCCGTTCAAGTGCCCGCCGGCGCCGAGCGAGACGGCCCTGCTGGTCCACGAGCACCTGACCGGCCGCGGGCTGCGCGAGCGCTCCACGATCACCCTCGTGCTGCCGCTCCCGAGCCCGGTCCCGCCCTCGCCCGCGACCTCGGCGGCCCTGACCGGGGCGTTCGCCGAGCGGGGGATCGACCTGCGCACCGACCGTGCCGTACGACGGCTCGACGCCGAGCGACATGTCGCGGTGCTCGACGACGACACCGAGATCGGCTACGACCTGTTCCTCGCGGTGCCGGTGCACCGGGCGCCCGCGGTCGTCGAGGCCTCCGGCCTGACCACCGACGGCTGGGTTGCCGTCGACCGCAGCCTGGCCACACGCTGGCCCGGTGTGTACGCCGTGGGCGACGTCACCAGTGTCGGGACCCCGAAGGCCGGCGTCTTCGCCGAGGGCCAGGCCGCAGTGGTGGCCGACGCGATCGTCGGGCGGGTGCGGGGACGCGTCTCCGCACCGGGGTACGACGGGCGCGGCATCTGCTACGTGGAGTTCGGCGACCACGAGGTTGCCATCGTGGACGTCACGTTCCCCGACGGTGCCGCGCCGTCGGGCAGCCTCGAGGGTCCGTCGGTCGACCTCGCTGCGGTGAAGGGGGAGTTCGGCACCAGCCGGATCCGGCGCTGGTTCGGTCGCGACTGGGCGCCCTTCGCCGACTGATCCGCGCACCTCACGTCGTACGACGCACGTGGCGGCCGTCGAACGCGGTCCGCGAGGGGGTGCTCCCGGGGCCCTGATCGCAGGTCGTGACAAGGTCTCGGCCCACGAGAGCATGCTGTGATGATCCAGTCCCGAACCCGCCCGCGTGGGGGTCAGCGGCGTCAGGCCGGGCGGTTCAGCGTGTCCGAGGGCGTCTCGCCGTACGCCTCGCGGTACGCAGTAGCGAACCGACCCAGGTGCAGGATCCCCAGGCCGAAGGCGACGGCACGGACGGTGGTCGCGTCGCGATCGGCCGTCGTGAGCGCCTCTGCCGCCCGGCGTAGCCGAGTCTGGCGCAGGTACGTCATCGGCGGCGTGGCCAGGTCCCTACGGAATCCCTCCTGCAGCGCCCGTACGCTCAGGTGAACCGCGGCAGCCAGGCGGACCGTCGTCCATGGCTCGGATGGTCGCTCCTCGATCAGGTCGACCGCGTGCCTGATCGCCGCACCCAGCCCGTCCGGGTGGTACCGCGTCACGGAGTCGCTGTAGTTGTGCCGCTGACCGAGCAGGAGGCAATCGACGACGATCCCCTCGACGTGACGACGTACCACGGGGTTCCGGCCCACTTCCGTGGGAGTGTCGAGCTCCTCGGCGACCAGGTTCAGCACGGTCCGCCAGCGCCGTCCCAGCGGACTGTTCAGGTCGGCGGCGAATTCGAAGGCCAGTCGCTCTTTGAGGGAGCGGCCCAGAAGCTGCTCGAGCTCCGCCTCCAGGCAGATCCGCGGAACCATCAGGCACAACTGCTCACAGTCGGCCGACCACAACATGTCCGCGGGCGCTCCCGGTGAGAAGACGAGCGCCCCGCCCGGAGCCGTCGTCACCGGCTCGCCCGTCCCGCTCCTCGAGGTCGCCCGACCGCGCAGCGGGATGTTGACGTGGAAGTTCTCGGCGTCTGCCGTGCGCAGGCGCACCCGGCGCCCGTAGGTCAGCCGGCCCGCGGTGAGTGACCCCAGGCGTAGACCGGTCACTTCCATGCGCAAGGGGGCAGCTCCACCGGAGAGGTGGAGCCGGTTCTGGAGATAGAGCTGGGAGACGATCTGTTCGGCCTCGTCGCGGTCGTCGGTCGCGCGCCGGGTGTACACCGCGACCGGCGACGGTCGCCCATCCCGGCTCGGTCCGCCGCCCGTGGTGGCGCTCATGGTTCCTACTCCTGCGGTTTCCCGAGCCGCCCCACAGGGGTGGATCGCACGGTCTCGACGGCCCGTCGATATCACTCGACCGCGCACTTCTGCGGTTGTGCGCCGAACACGATCTCGGAGGCCATGGTACGCGGCCCGGCAATGCCGAGGCCCCTTTGTGAGCCGCACAGCGCCGTCCCGTAGCCGAATTGCGCAGGATGTGTCGCCGTGGCGTTCCGGGCGGCGTCGTCGCCATCATCCTCGAGCCGAGGGCTGCCCTCGTGTCGAGGTGGCGCCTTGCTCCTGACGCCCCCGCCGCCAGTAGGGGCCGCCTGCCAGACCCCGAACCGGTCCGAGACCACACGCCACGGCGCGGGGCATCCCGCGTTCAACTCCAGGAGGTGCACGTTGTCGGAGCGCGAGCGACCGCCAAGTGAACGGTCCTCAGCCGAAGTCGGGGCAACGCCCAAGCCCAAACCCCCTGGGGAGGACGAGGGTTGGGGTGTCGCTGACGCCGCGGTGGTTCGCGTCCTGATCGTGGACGATCACGAGGTGATGGCGGTCAGTTTGGCGCAGGTGCTGAGTGCCGAACCGGACATCGTCTCGGTCGGGGTCGCCGGGACGATCGCCAAGGCGCGGTCGATGATCTCCACCACTGCCCCTGACGTGGTACTCCTCGATCGCCGGTTGCCCGACGGCGACGGGGTCGCGGCCATCCCCGAACTGCGGGCGTTGCGACCCAGCGCCAAGATCGTGGTGCTGACCGCCAGTGCGGCGGACTCGGTGCTGGTGGCAGCGATAGAGGCGGGTGCCTCCGGGTTCTTGTCCAAGACCCGTGGCCTGGCGGAGGTCACCTCCGCGGTGCGGGCCGCGGCCTCTGGTGAGGCGGTGATCTCACCGGAGATGCTGATGAGGCTGCTGTCCCGCCTGGCCCTTGGTCCCGGAGGGGCACGGGGTGGTCAGCACGACCTGACCGAGCGCGAGCGTGAGGTGCTCGCATTGATCGCGGACGGGCTGACCAACGCCGCGATCGCCGAACGGATGGTGGTCAGCGTGCACACGGTGCGTAACCACATCGCGAACCTCTCCCACAAGCTCGGCGCGCACTCGAAGCTCGAGGCACTGTCGATCGCGGTTCGCGAGGGCTTGCTCCCGGGCCGCTGAGCGCCGCATTGCTGCGGAATCACGCGCTCGAACCGGCTCACGTCGTACGACGCACGTAGCGGCCGTCGAACGCCGTGCGCCACGTCGTACCCCCGTCCGGCGAGACCTCCCAGTGCTGGCGGACCTCGCCGGTGCGCGGGGTCCAGGTGATCCGCTGCCGCTCGGGGGCGGAGCCGTCGCCCTCACCCGGGGCGACGCCCTCCAGCACCATGGCGCCGTCCTGCAGCCCGCCGTCGAGCATCAGGACGCCGCCCGAGGAGTCCACCCACGTCTGGTGCCAGCAGTCGCGCAGCTCGTCCCAGGCGTTGAGGCTGCGCCCCTCGACCTCGCCGGCGCCGTGCCAGTGCTCGGCCAGGGCGCCGGTGCCGAAGAGTGCGGTGATGGAGCTCGTGCCGACCTGGCGCCCCTCGGGGCCGAACACGTCCCACTCGCCGATCCAGAAGTCGAAGTCGTGGGCGGCGGTGGTCTCGGTCATGGCCCGAACCTAGGAGCCGCCCGCAGTGCCTGCCGAGGGCCGAGGGCGAAACGTGTCCGGAGTGCAACGGTGCCGTGACCCTCTAGTCGCGCTCGGTCGGCCAGAAGGTCGGCCGCATCGCGTCCGGACCGGCTGCGGCCATTTCGCGCAGCCAGCGCACCAGCAGCCAGCAGCAGACCGCGACCATCACCAGGCTCGGCCCGGCGTCCGGGCCCAGGGTCACGTCGCTGTCGCCGAGCAGACCGGCCACGACGCCGACCCACAGCACGCTGAACAGGGTGATGATCTTGACCAGCACCACCACGGCCAGGGGTCCGGCGATCCGACGACCGCTGCGCAGCAGGAGCCCGACCGCGGCGACACAGGGGAGCGCGACGCCCAGGTCGAGCACGAAGACCGGGTACGGCGCGCCGCCCGGGCCCTCCGGGACGGGGTGCGGCCCTCCGAACGCGAAGGGCAGCAGCACGCTCAGCCACAGCGCGGCGAACAGCAGGGCGACGACGATCAGGAACCAGCCGGTGCCGCGCTCCAGCCGCCGGCTCGACGCTCGCGGCCACGCGTCCGGCACCAGCCGGACCAGCCCGTCGAGCAGCGCGGCGCCTGCCACCGCCACCAGCACGACGTACACGAGGAAGGCGCGGTTCATGGCGACGCCCCAGATGAAGATGGCGTAGCTGTAGGCGACGTAGCCGAACAGCCCGAGGCGGACCAGGTGCGCCCGCGCCGAGGCGCGAGTGCTGAGCAGCACGAGGCCGACGGCGACCACGAGGCTGCAGACGTCCTGCGCCTTGGCCGCGACGACGGTGGCATCGGTGACACCGCGGTAGGGGTCGCTCGCCAGCAGACCGTACGACGACGCGACGACCAGCCCGAGCGCCACCACCCGGGCGGGCCACCGGTCGCGCCGCAACGGACCGGCGCCCGATGCGATGCGGGACGGACGTGGTGCGGTGACCGCGGTCATGAGGGCTCCTCGCTGGACCTGCCTCCATCCTCGGCCCCCGCACCCGCGCGCGATAGGGACGAACGCCGGTCCGCATGGCCCGAACGACCCTGTCGGCGGCGCCCTGGGAGGCGTGTGCTGGTGGTGACCCCCACCGGGTCACGTGCTCCCGCACCGGGCCCACCCGGCCGGGACGGAGGGAGGAGCCATGACCGCCGTACTGACGGGCCACGTCGTCGTCGCCACCGACGGCACCGAGGGGAGCCTGGCAGCCGTGAGGTACGCGGCCTGCGAGGCGCAGGAGCGCGGCGTGCCGCTGGAGCTGGTGCACGTCGTACCTCCCTGCCTGGCGGTCGGACCGTTCCCGGCCGTGCCGGACGCCGACATCAGGCTGTCCGGGCGCACCACGCTCGCGCACAGCCGCGACGCCGCGCTCGCCGAGGTGCCCGGGGTGGAGGTCGTCAGCACCCTCCTGATCGGCTCCCGCGTGGACGCCATCGTCTGGCACACCAAGGAGGCCGCCCTCCTGGTGGTGGGGGCCGCTCCCCACGCCCTGCTGGAGCGGCTCTGGACCGGGACGGTGGTGACCGGTCTCGCGGCCCGCGCCACCTGCCCGATCGTGATCGTCCCCCTCAGCGCGCACGAGCCCCGAGCCGGCGCGGCTCGCCGGATCCTGGTCGGCCTGAAGTCCAGCGAGCACGCCGACCACCTGCTCAGTGCGGCGTTCGCGCTCGCCCACCAGACCCAGTCCGACCTCACCGTCGTGCACGCCTGGCACCTCGGCTCGGCGTACGACGACGCGATCACCGAGCGGACTCTGCGCCGGGCCTGGCTGGTCGAGCAGGAGCGAATCCTCGAGGACGCGCTGATCGACCACCGGATGGCCTTCCCGGACGTGCAGGTCGACGTCGACCTGGTCCACGGCCAGGCGGCCTTCGCCCTGGTCAAGCTGTCGCACACCGCGGACGTGCTGATGATCTCCCGCCCCGGCCACGGCGGCCTGGTGCACTACCTGGGCAGTACGGCGCGGGCCGTGATCCGCGAGGCGGAGTGCCTCGTCGAGGTGGTCCCGCCGGTGCACGAGGAGCACGCGCACGAGGGGCTGGATCTCCTGGCCGGCGCCCGGAGCTGACCCGCGCCTCTCGGGCCACCGGTCCCGGCCCCGGGGGACGTCCGGCCCTGCCCGGTGCGCACCCACGCGTACACGCTGGCGGCATGGGTGGACCGGAGGAGACCCGATGACGTTCGAGGTGAGGTTCCACGGCCGCGGCGGCCAGGGCGTGGTGACCGCCGCAGAGCTGCTCTCGGTCACGGCCTTCTCGCAGGGCCGGCGGGCCTTGGCCTTCCCCAGCTTCGGCTCCGAGCGCACCGGCGCGCCGGTGGTGTCCTACTGCCGCATCGACGACCGGGCGATCCGTGCCCACGACCCCGTCGAGCAGCCCGATGCGGTCGTGGTCCAGGACCCGACCCTGCTGGGCCTGCCGGGAGTGCTGGACGGCCTGGTCGACGACGGCTTCCTGCTGGTCAACAGCGCGGGCTCGCCCGAGTCGCTCGACCTGGGCACGCTGGTCCCGCAGCTCGAGCCGCACCACATCGTGACCGTGCCGGCCACCGACCTCGCCCGGAGCCTCCTGGGCCGCCCCCTTCCCAACACTGCCCTGCTCGGGGCGCTGGCCGGGCTGACCGGGGTGGTCACGCTCGCCTCGCTGCAAGAAGCGATCCGCGAGCGCTTCGGCGCGGCCGCCGGTGACCTCAACGCGACGCTCGCCGGCGAGGGCTTCGTCCGCGCGACCGGAGGGGCGGGTCGCCATGCGCAGGCAGGTTGAGGGCTCACGGGCCGTCGCCGAGTCGGTGGCCCTGTGCCGCCCCGGCGTGATCGCGGCCTACCCGATCTCGCCCCAGACCCACATCGTCGAGGCGCTCTCCGACCTGGTCTCGCTCGGCCGGGTCGGCAGCTGCCGCTACCTGATGGTGGAGTCGGAGTTCGCGGCCATGTCCGCGTGCATCGGCGCGTCCGCCGCAGGGGCCCGGGCCTACACCGCGACCGCCAGCCAGGGTCTGCTGTTCATGGCCGAGGCGCTGCCCAACGCCTCGGGCCTGCGGCTGCCGGTGGTGATGACCGTCGCCAACCGCGCCCTCGGTGCGCCCATCAACATCTGGAACGACCACTCCGACGCGATGTCGCAGCGCGACGCCGGCTGGATCCAGCTGTTCGCCGAGTCCAACCAGGCCGCCGTCGACCTCCACGTCCAGGCGTTCGCCCTGGCCGAGGAGCTCTCGGTCCCGGTGATGGTCTGCATGGACGGCTTCGTGCTCACCCACGCCGTCGAGGAGGTGGACCTGCCGACGCAGGAGCAGGTCGACGCGTTCCTGCCGCCCTTCCGTCCGGCGCAGGTGCTCGACCCCGACCAGCCGGTCACCATCGGCGCCATGGTCGGCCCCGAGGCGTTCACCGAGGTGAAGTTCCTCGAGGCGCACCGGCAGCTCCGCGCGCTCGACGCCGTCCAGGAGACCGCCGACCGATACTTCGACGTGACCGGCCACGACACCGGTGGCCTCACCACGTCGTACCGGCTCGAGGACGCGGACATCGCCGTCGTCGCACTCGGCTCCGTGCTCGGGGCCGCGGCCGACGTCGTCGACGACCTGCGGGCCGACGGCGTGCCCGTGGGCACCCTGGGCGTCACCTGCTTCCGCCCCTGGCCGCTGGACGAGATCCGGGAGGCGCTCGCCGGAGTCAGCAGCGTGATCGTCCTGAACCGGGCGTTCTCCGTCGGCTCGGGCAGCATCCTGGGCGCCGACGTGCGGCTGTCGCTGGCCGCCGAGCAGACCCACGTGTACGACGTGGTGCTGGGGTTGGGCGGTCGTCCGGTGACCCGGGCCGTGCTGCGCCGGCTGCTCGACGACGTGCTCGAGGGCCGGGTCTCCGACCGCGCCCTGTCGTTCCCGGACCTCGACGTCGACACGGTCGTACGCGAGCTCGACCGCGAGGGGCACCAACGTCCCGAGTCGGTGGCACGTGGCGAGCTCGGCGCCGACGAGTGGGGAAAGGCATGGACGTGACTGGAGCCAAGCTCTACCAGATCGGGACCTTCGCGGCCGGCAACCGGCTGCTGGACCCCGAGCACCAGACCGAGCAGTCCAGCAGCGGCCGCACCAACTCCATCACCTCGGGGCATCGCGCCTGCCGCGGCTGTGGGGAGGCACTCGGTGCCCGCGTGGTGCTCGACGCCGCGGTGAAGGCCACCGGCGGCCGCCTGGTGACGGTGAACGCGACCGGCTGCCTCGAGGTCTTCTCCACGCCGTACCCCGAGTCGTCGTGGCAGGTGCCGTGGCTGCACTCGCTGTTCGGCAACGCCGCTGCCGTCGCCTCCGGCGTGGCCGCGGCGCTCGAGGCCCAGGGGCGTGGCGACGTACGCGTGGTCGCCCAGGCCGGCGACGGCGGCACCGTCGACATCG
>JAWWPM010000367.1:0-3980 GCA_033854915.1 Nocardioidaceae bacterium | reverse complement strand
TGCCGGCACCTGGTCGGCGGTCCACTTGACCGAGGCGACGGTCGTGATGCCGAGGCGCTGGTAGACCTCGGCGCGGCCGGGGTCGTAGATCCGGGCCACGACCTGGTCGATCCCGAAGGTCTCGCGGGCGACCCGCGCCGCGATGATGTTGGAATTGTCGCCGCTCGAGACCGCCGCGAAGGCATCGGCCCGACGGATCCCGGCCTTCTCCAGCACCTCCTGGTCGAAGCCGTAGCCGGTCACCTTGTCGCCGTTGAAACCCGGGCCGAGGCGACGGAAGCTGTCGGGCTCGTTGTCGATCACGGAGACCGTGTGGTTGCGCTCTTCGAGGCTGCGCGCAAGGGTCGAACCGACCCGGCCACATCCCATGATCACCACGTGCACGGGGAAACCGTATCCTGTCCCCTCGTGGGTGCCGGCGATGTCTCCAAGCGGATCCTTCTGGGCCGAAAGCTCAGGAGCTCCCAGCTCGGTGAGACCCTCCTGCCCAAACGCATCGCGCTCCCGGTGTTTGCCAGCGACGCGCTGTCGTCGGTGGCCTACGCACCCGACGAGGTCTTCCTGACCCTGTCGCTGGCCGGGGTCTCGGCCTACGCGTTCTCCTGGAAGATCGGCATCATCGTCGCGATCGTGATGTTGACCGTCGTCACGTCGTACCGCCAGAACGTCCACGCCTACCCCAGCGGCGGCGGCGACTACGAGGTCGCGACCGTCAACCTCGGCGCCAACGCGGGTGTGACCGTGGCGTCGGCCCTGCTGGTCGACTACGTGCTCACCGTCGCGGTGTCGATCTCCTCGGGGGTGCAGAACGCCGGCTCGGCGATCCCCTGGGTCGCCCGACACGAGGCGCCCGTGGCGGTGCTCCTCGTCGTGGTGCTCGCGGCCCTCAACCTGCGCGGTGTCCGCGAGTCCGGTGCGTTCTTCGCGATCCCGACGTACGGCTTCATGGTCGGGGTGATCGGGATGGCGCTGTTCGGAGCCCTCCGCGCCACGCACGGCTCGCTGCCCGACGTCGAGAGCGCCCGCGACACGATCATCCCCGCGGCCGGCTACCCCGCCAGCGGGCACCTGACCGGGTTGGCGCTGGTCTTCCTGCTGGCGAGAGCCTTCTCGTCCGGCAGCGCCGCCCTGACCGGGGTCGAGGCCATCTCGAACGGCGTCCCCGCGTTCCGCAAGCCGAAGAGCAAGAACGCCGCCACCACGCTGCTGCTGCTCGGCACGATCGCGATCACGATGCTGATGAGCATCATCATCCTGGCCAACAAGATGGGTCTGAAGTACGTCGACGACGTCTCGCGGCTGCGAGACCCACAGGGCCACCCGATGCCGAAGGGATTCGACCAGCCGACGGTGATGGCCCAGCTGTCGCGGGCGGTGTTCGACAACTTCTCGCCGGGCTTCTACTTCGTGCTCGCGATGACGGGCGTCATCCTGGTGCTGGCCGCGAACACGGCGTTCAACGGGTTCCCGGTGCTCGGCTCGATCCTGGCCCGCGACGGCTTCATGCCCCGGGCCCTCGGCTCGCGCGGCGACCGGCTGGCCTACAGCAACGGCATCATCGTGCTGGCCGGCTTCGCGATCGTGCTGATCATCGCGTTCGACGCCCAGACCACCCGGCTGATCCAGCTCTACATCGTCGGTGTGTTCGTGTCGTTCAACCTCAGTCAGCTCGGGATGATCCGGCACTGGACCCGGCACCTGAAGACCGAGACCGACCCGGCCGCTCGCCGCAAGATGATGCGCTCGCGGGTGATCAACACCTTCGGTCTCGGCATGACGGCGGTCGTGTTCGTGATCGTCCTGCTCACCAAGTTCCTTGCCGGCGCCTGGATCGCGATCCTGGCGATGTGCATCTTCTTCGCGATCATGAAGGCCATCCGGCGCCACTACGACAACGTGACCCGTGAGCTCGCGGCCGACGACGAGGACAAGATCCTCCCGACCAAGGTGCACGCGATCGTGCTGGTCTCCAAGCTGCACAAGCCGACCCTGCGCGCGCTGGCCTACGCCAAGGCCACCCGGCCCAACGTCCTGGAGGCGGTCTACGTCGGCCTCGACGACAAGACCACCAAGCAGCTGGTCCGTGAGTGGGACGAGCGCAACCTGGGCGTGCCGCTCAAGGTCCTCTACTCCCCGTACCGCGAGATCGTGAAGCCGATCATCGACTACGCCACCCAGATCCGCGAGGCCAGCCCACGCGGTGTCGTCGCGGTCTACATCCCGGAGTACGTCGTGGGCCGCTGGTGGGAGCAGCTCCTGCACAACCAGACCGCGCTGCGGCTCAAGGGCCGCCTGCTGTTCACCCCCGGCGTCATGGTGACCTCGGTGCCCTACCAGCTGTACTCGTCGCAGGTCGCCCGGGCGCGCGAGGAGCGCGAGCTGACCCGGGTCAAGGCCGGCGACCTGCGTCGTGGCGCCCCCTCGCGGGGACCCGACGAGCCCGGTCAGCAGATCCACCGATGAGCAGGGTCCGAGCATGAGGAGGGGCGCAGGTCGCCGGCCTCGGGCCCGTGCCGAGAAGGGTCCCTCGCGCGTGGGGGAGCGGTTCGACGTCGAGGTCGGGCCGGTCGCCCACGGTGGCCACTGCGTCGCGCGGATCCCGGGACCGGGATTCCGCGACCGCGTCGTGTTCGTGCGTCACGCGTTACCCGGTGAGCGGGTCATCGTCGAGATCACCGAGGGTGGAGACGGCGACAGCTTCTGGCGGGGCGACGCGGTCGAGGTGCTGGCGGCGTCGCCCGACCGGGTGCCCGCGCCCTGCCCCTACGCCCGGCCCGGGGGCTGTGGCGGCTGCGACTTCCAGCATGTCGTCCCGGCCGCCCAGCGCGAGCTGAAGGCGGCCGTGGTGCGCGAGCAGCTCTCCCGGCTCGCCGGCCTCGACCTCGAGGTCCAGGTCGAGGTGGTGCCACCGACGCTGCGCTGGCGGACCCGGATGCACTACGTCGACCTCCCCGACGGACGCCGCGGGCTGCACGAGCACCGCTCCGAGCAGGTCGTGGCGATCGACGACTGCCTGATCGATGCCGGCCCGGTCGATGGGGTGGCCGGTGACAGGGTCGCCGACCCGTCCCTTGCCGGGTCCCTCGAGACCGTGGCCACGTCGTACGGCACCCACCGGTTCGCGCTCGCCCCCGACGGCTTCTGGCAGTCGCACCTCGAGGCACCGCGGGTGCTGGTCGAGACCGTGATGCGCGCCCTGCGTCCCGTGCCGGGGGAGCGGGTTCTCGACCTCTACGCCGGGGTGGGCCTCTTTGCCGCGTTCCTGGCCGACGCCGTCGGGCCCACCGGGAAGGTGGTCGCGATCGAGGGCGCCCGAGACGCATGCCGCCACGCCGCTGCCAACCTGGGTCGCGACCAGGTCCGGAGCCCCACCATCGTCGAGCACGGGGCCGTCGACCGCGTGCTGGCCGCGTCGTACGACGAGCCCTTCGACCTGGTGGTGCTCGATCCGCCGCGCGAGGGCGCCCGCCGCAAGGTCGTCGAGCAGATCGTCGACCGGGCCCCCCGCGCCGTCGCCTACGTCGCCTGCGACCCGGCCGCCCTGGCCCGCGACCTGGCGACCTTCGCCGAGCTGGGCTACCCGTTGCACCTGCTCACGGCGTTCGACCTGTTCCCGTTGACGCACCACTTCGAATGCGTCGCTTTGTTGGAGAAAACCGGCTCTGACCTGCGGTGACGCGATCCGCGAAGACGATTGCGGTCTCCGCCAGTCCGACCGATGGCGCCTAATGGCTCGCTTTGGGCTCGCTTTGCGCACAGAGCGTCCGGGCTGCCCGTGCGCGTCAGGCGTAGCAAGGCGTGAGCGCACGCAGAACCGCCTTTAGGCGGGCGCGGAGCGCGTATGTGGGCCCGAGGGCCAGTCGCGATCCCGGAGGGCGCTCAGCGCAGGCTTTCCAACAGAGGCAACAGCGCCTACTTGGCGGGTACGGGCCCGTGGCCCGCTCCTGAACCCGGAGCAAGGCGCTCGGTGGCCGCCCGGT
>JAWWPM010000366.1:0-3045 GCA_033854915.1 Nocardioidaceae bacterium | reverse complement strand
CGCCGACGCTGGAGAGCTCACGCGAGACGTCGGAGACCAGCGGACCGTGCCGGGTCGAGCGGACGGTGATCAGCTTGGACCCGCCGCCGGCGATCCGGATCTGCTCGTCGTGCTGCTCGAGCGGGGTCACGTGGTCGTCGAACAGGTAGTTGGTTCCGGTGACCTTCTCCAGGTAGAGGTCGACGGTGTCGGCCTTGAGGTTCGTCATGCCCCAGGAGATGTCGGCGTTGTGGCCCATCGCGATGCCGGGGAACCCGGCCCAGGTGAAGCCGGAGACGTCGTACGGGCAGGCGGCGTCGACGGTGCGGCAGTGCAGGCCCATCTGGTAGAGCGCGCCGGGCTGGCCGACCGCGAGGTGCGGGTCGTTGGCGAGCAGGGGCTTGCCGGAGGTGGTGTGCGAACCGGCCACCACCCAGCCGTTGCTGCCGATGCCGTCACCGACCCCGACCGCGGCCGGCATCGACCGGTTGGCGGCCGCGACCCGGTCCAGGGGGGCGAGCATCGGCCTCGTGATCCGCTCGCCGTGACCGAGCGCCGCGGGACGGGCGGCGGGACGGTCGCCGGTGATCGGCGCGTGCTGGGCGTAGGGGTAGGCCGGGTAGAGCTCGGAGATCTGGGCGGGGTCGCGGTTGACCGACAGCCGGGCCCGGGCGATCTCGTCCTCGATGTTGCCGCTGAGGTCCCAGGCCATCGCCTTCAGCCAGGCCAGGGAGTCGACCGGGGTCCACGCCTCCGGCCGGTAGTCGACGTCGATCGAGAGCACGGTGTACTCCAGTGCCGCGTCCGAGCCGGAGTGCGACGCCAGCCACGCGTTGACGCCGTCGCTGAAGGACTCCAGGGCGTCTCGGGCGACCGGCGAGAGCAGCAGGTACTCGCGCTCCGCGGTGCGGTACCAGCCCAGGGTGCGGGCGGTCATGTCGCTGCCGAGGGTGCGCGACCCGAACAGCTCGCTGAGCCGGCCGGCGGTCAGGTGCCGCCCGTAGTCCATCAGCCAGAACCGGTCCTGGGCCTGCACGAACCCCTGGGCGTAGAACAGGTCGTGGCTGGTGTCGGCGTAGATCTGGGGTACGCCGTGGTCGTCGCGCAGCACCTGGACCTGCCGGTCGAGGCCCTTGAGCGTGAGCGTGCCATCGGTCTGCGGGAGCGGCCGGCGGATCACGATGGTCGCCGCGATCAGGGCCAGCACCAGCAGCAGGACGACCACCAGGACGCCGTAGACCAGGTAGCGCGCCGGCGTCGGCCAGTCGCGGAACCGGTCGCGCTCCTGGGCCGCGCCTGACGGCGTCGCTGGCTGGGTCACGGGCACATTGTGCCGGGCGGCCACCCACCACGTAGCATTGGCACTCGCGGACGCTGAGTGCCAGCCGTCCGGACGAGACCGCGGAGGATCGGTTGCCGACCTATCAGTACTCCTGCACCGAGTGCGGCCACTTCTTCGAGCAGTTCCAGAGCTTCACCGACGACGCCCTGACCGAGTGCCCGGCGTGCGGCGGCAAGCTGCGCAAGGTCTTCAACGCGGTCGGGGTGGTCTTCAAGGGCTCCGGGTTCTACCGCAACGACAGCCGGTCCACCGGCTCGTCCTCGGAGGCACCGGCCGCCGAGAAGACGTCCGAGAAGACGTCCGAGAAGTCGTCGGAGAAGAAGAGCGACGCCGCGTCCTCGTCGTCCTCCTCGAACGGCTCCACGACCTCCAGCAGCACTGCCGCAGCGTCCTGACCTGCGGTTTCACCGCGCCTGTGGACAACGCAGGCCCGACGTCGGCGGGCCTGCCTAGCGTCGGCGCATGCCCTCGCTCTCCCGTCTCCCCGGCGACCTGCGACGCCGCGTGCTCGTCCACCGGCGCACCCTGGCGGCACTGCTCGCCGGTCTCGCGGTGCTCACCGGGCTGCGGGCCGTGCGGGAGCCGCCTCCGGCCGCGGTCGAGGTGTGGACCGCGTCCCGTGACCTCGCCGCCGGGATCGTGGTCGCACCGGCGGACCTGACCCGGGTCGCCCTGCTCCCGGGCTCCGTGCCGGACGGCGCGGTCACCGACCCGCGGCCGCTGATCGGGCGCACGCTGGCGGCGCCGTTGCGGCGGGGCACCCCGGTCACGGACCTCAGCGTGGTCGGCCGCCCCCTGGCCGCCGCGTGGCCCGGACGGGTCGCGACGCCGGTGCGACTCAGCGACCCCGGGGTGGTCTCGCTGCTCCGGGTGGGCGACGTGGTCGACCTGGTGGTCGCCGACCCGCAGGGCGAGTCCCCCGCCCACGTGCTGGCGGCCGGGGTCGCCGTGGTCGCGATCCCGCGCCGGGCGCCACCGGCCGGGGACGTCGGGCTGCCGGGCCGGCTGGTGCTCGTCGCCGTACCGGAGGGGGACGCGGCGGCGGTGTCGGCCGCCGGGATCTCCGGCTACCTCACCGTCATCTTCAGCCGCTAGCCTCGACGGGTCCTACTGACGAGCGGGGAGCGCCGACGCGGGACTCCCGGAGGAACACACATGATCGGCTTCAAGAACTTCATCCTGCGAGGCAACCTGATCGAGCTGGCGGTGGCCTTCATCATGGGCGGCGCGTTCGCGACCGTGGTCACCGCGACGGTCACCCTGGTCATGGACGTGGTCGGCAAGGTGGGCGGCGCCAACGCGAGCTTCAGCACCTACAAGCCGGGCGGCGTGCACGTCGGCGCCTGGATCACGGCGGTGATCGCGTTCCTGATCCTGGCCGCCGTCGTCTACTTCCTGATCGTCAAGCCCTACACGGTCGCGAAGGCGAAGTTCTTCCCCGACGAGCCTGCCGGCGAGCCGGCCGACATCACGCTGCTCACCGAGATCCGCGACCTGCTGGCCGCCCAGGGCCGGACCAGCCAGGTCTGAGCCTCACCCGTGGTGCGGCGGCACCTGTGCACGGAGCCAGGCGTCGCCGTCACCCGCGGTCTCCCCCGGGTCGCGGTCGTCGGAGGTCTGCTCCGGCAGCACGTCGCCGAAGACCTCGGCGAGTCGCTTCGCACGCGCCGCCTTCTCCTCGGCGGTGAGCTCGGGTGTGTCCCCGGCTGCGTCCACGGCCGCGT
>JAWWPM010000365.1:0-4610 GCA_033854915.1 Nocardioidaceae bacterium | reverse complement strand
CGATCCACGAGGCGATGCTCGCCCACGGCCTGGAGTCGCCGTACGCCGAACGTCTCGAGACCTGGACCCGCGAGCCAGAATGGGATGCCCGGATCACCACCCGGGTGCCGTGCGGGGAGTACTTCGGCGTCCGCGACCAGGCCCTGCTCGCCCATGCGACCCAGATCGACCCCGACGGGGCGTGGTTCGCGATCCCGCACTCGATCCAGCAGCAGGTGTGGCCCACCGATGACTTCGAGCTGGTGACCAGCCACGTCGAGACCGCGATCCCCGAGGACGACCTGTTCGCGGGGATCCGCGATCGGGCCGCCGGGGCGGCCTGAGACACTGGAGCCATGCACCACGCACTGTTCCTGCTTGCCGCCGTCTCCGACCCGCCTCCGAGCGAGAACGACGTGAAGGCCGGCTGGGGTGCTCTGGGGCTGATGCTGCTGCTGATCGCGGCCGTGGTGTTCCTGCTCTGGAGCTTCACCCGCCAGCTCAAGAAGGTGCGGGCGGCCCAGGAGGCCGGCGTGTACGACGACTCCGACGACAAGTCCTGAGCCTGCCGGCGACGTGGCGTTGTCGAGCGGAGTCGAGACCACCCACCTCAGCAACCACTGATCTGACCGTTGACGTCGGGGCGGATCGGCCCGATGCTCCGCGCATGCCCGTCCTGCTGGCCCCCCTCCTGACCGGACCGGTCGCGCTCGTCGTCGCCTACTGCCTGGTCCGCGCGCTGGCACCCGCCGGTCGAGGGCGGTCGGACCGGCACCGCCGCGACATCGACGCCTGGCACGTGGTGATGGGGGCCGCCATGATCGGCATGCTGTCGGGCGGGCTCTCGCGACCGCTCGCGGTGGTGGCGCTGCTCCTGGCCGGAGGGGCGATCTGCTGGGGCGCCCTCTCGACCGAACGACGCTCCGGCAGCGCCGCGCACGTGCGCCTGCTGGTGGGGGCCACCGCGATGGCGTTGATGACCCTCCCGCTCGCGGCGCCGGCCGCGGCCGCGAGCACGGTCGCGGCCCCCTCCGGGATGAGCGGGATGTCGCGGGCCGGCACGCCGTCCGTGCTGCTCGTGGTGCTCCTGGTGGCTGCGCTGGGCGTGGTCGTGGCCGCCCGGCTGCCCGCCGTTGTACGGTCCGGCTCGGGTGCGGTGAACCGGCTCGACGCGTGCTGCGACGCGGTCATGGCCGGGGCCATGGCGGTCATGCTCGCAGCCCTGCTGTGACGTCGTGCCGACCTGATCAACCGAACGCTTAATCACCCGTTGACGCCCGACCCCGACCGGGCGAGAGTCGTGTGACCCCCGTCACCCCGGGGTGCCGTGCGGTCACAGGAGGTAGCGCATGCAGGTCCCCGCCCCGTTCGAGTACGAACGCGCCACGAGCGTCGAGGACGCCATCGGACTGCTGGAACGGCTGGGATCGGAGGCCCGCCTGATCGCGGGCGGCCACAGCTTGCTGCCGATGATGAAGCTCCGCCTGGCGAACCTCGAGTACGTCATCGACATCAACGACCTGCACGGCGAGCTCGGCTACGTCCGGGTCGGCACCGACGAGGTCCGGATCGGTGCGATGACCCGGCACCGCGAGCTGCTGGCGTCCCCCGAGCTGGCCGCGCTGTTCCCGATCTTCGCCGACGCCGAGCAGGTGATCGCCGACCCGGTCGTGCGCAACCGCGGCACCATCGGCGGCTCCCTGTGCCAGGCCGACCCGTCCGAGGACCTCACCGCCGTGTGTACGGCGCTCGACGCGAGCTGCGTGATCCGCAGCTCGTCCGGCGAGCGGGTCGTGACCATGGAAAAGTTCCACCGCGGGCCCTACGAGACCGCGGTCGGTGATGCCGAGATGCTCACCGAGATCCGGATCCCGGTGCGGACCGGCGGTTCCAGCGCCTACGCGAAGGTGGAGCGCCGCGCCGGCGACTGGGCGGTGACCTCGGTCGGGGCGGCGGTCTGGATGGACGGCGGCACCATCTCCGACGCCCGCGTCGGACTGGCCGCGGTCGGTCCCAACACCACCGGCATCCCGGCGATCTCCGATGCCCTGCGCGGGCAGGCGCCGTCCGACGAGCTGTTCGCCCGGGCCGGCGCCATCGCCGCCGAGAGCTGCTCTCCGGTCAGCGACAACCGTGGCACGGCCGACTACAAGCGCCACCTGGCCGACGAGCTCACGCGCCGTACGTTGCGCACCGCCGTCGACCGCATCCAGGCCGGCCGAGACGGTGACCGAGCCGGCGACGACGCCACACGCCAGGAAGGGCAGAACTGATGCAGGTGACCATGACCGTCAACGGCGAGACCGTGACGCGCGAGATCGAGGGGCGGATGCTGTTGGTCCACTTCCTCCGCGACGAGCTCGGCCTGACCGGCACCCACTGGGGCTGCGACACGAGCAACTGCGGCACCTGCGTCACCTGGCTCGACGGCGAACCGGTCAAGAGCTGCACGGTGCTGGCCGCGATGGCCGGCGGCCACGAGGTCCGCACCGTCGAGGGGCTGGAGCAGGAGGGTGTGCTCGACCCCGTGCAGGAAGGCTTCATGCAGTGCCACGGCCTGCAGTGCGGCTTCTGCACGCCGGGGATGCTGATGACCGCGCGGGCGCTGCTCGACCGCGACCCGGACCCGTCGGAGGACACCATCCGCGAGGCGATCTCGGGCCAGATCTGCCGGTGCACGGGCTACACGACCATCGTGCGGTCGATCCAGTGGGCGGCCGAGCACGGCGCCCACGCCGAGACCGAGACCGTGGGGAGCGAGTCATGACGACGACTGAAAACGAGCGCGAAGACCTGGAGAAGGTCGACAACGACCAGCACCCGATGGGCCACGGGCGGATGCTCCGCAAGGAGGACCCGCGCTTCATCCGCGGCATGGGCAAGTACGTCGACGACATCCAGCTCAAGGGGATGCTCCACCTCGCGATCCTGAGGTCGCCGGTCGCGCACGCCACCATCGTCAGCATCGACGTGACCGCCGCCCAGGCGCACCCCAAGGTCAAGGCCGTGATCACCGGTGCCGACCTGGCCGAGAAGGGTCTGGCCTGGATGCCGACCCTCTCCAACGACGTACAGGCCGTGCTGGCCACCGACAAGGTGCGGTTCCAGGGCCAGGAGGTCGCGTTCGTCGTCGCCGAGGACCGCTACTCCGCACGCGACGCGCTGGAGCTGATCGAGGTCGAGTACGACATCCTCAAGCCGGTCGTCGACGTCCGCACGGCGCTCGCGCCCGACGCGCCGATCATCCGGACCGACCTCGAGGGCAAGACCGACAACCACTGCTTCGACTGGGAGACCGGCAACAAGGACGAGACCGAGGCGGTCTTCGCCCGGGCCGACGTGGTCGTCACCGAGGACATCGTCTACCCGCGCGTCCACCCGGCGCCGATGGAGACGTGCGGCTGCGTGGCCGACTACGAGCGGGTCAGCGGCCAGCTGACGCTCTGGACCACCAGCCAGGCGCCGCACGCGCATCGCACCGTCTACGCCCTGGTCTCCGGTCTGCCCGAGCACAAGATCCGGGTGATCGCGCCCGACATCGGCGGCGGCTTCGGCAACAAGGTGCCGATCTACCCCGGCTACGTCTGCGCGATCGTCGCGTCGCTGGTGATCGGCAAGCCGGTCAAGTGGATGGAGGACCGCTCGGAGAACCTCGTGTCGACCGGCTTCGCCCGCGACTACGTCATGCGCGGCGAGATCGCGGCCACCAAGGAAGGCAAGATCCTGGCCATCCGCACCCACGTGATCGCCGACCACGGCGCGTTCAACGGCACCGCGGCGCCGATCAAGTATCCCGCCGGCTTCTTCGGGGTCTTCACCGGCAGCTACGACCTGCAGGCCGCCTACTGCTCGATGACCGCGGTCTACACCAACAAGGCACCAGGTGGGGTGGCCTACGCCTGCTCCTTCCGGATCACCGAGGCCGTCTACCTGGTCGAGCGGATCGTGGACTGCCTGGCCTACGAGCTCGAGATGGACCCGGTCGCCCTGCGCCAGAAGAACTTCATCCAGCCCGACCAGTTCCCCTACACCTCGAAGACCGGCTGGGTCTACGACTCGGGCGACTACGACAAGGCGATGGACCTCGCGCTCGAGATCGCCGGGTACGACGACCTGCGGCGCGAGCAGGCCGAGAAGCGGGAGCGTGGCGAGCTGATGGGCATCGGCGTCGCGTTCTTCACCGAGGCGGTCGGCGCGGGACCTCGCAAGGACATGGACATCCTCGGCCTGGGGATGGCCGACGGCTGCGAGCTCCGCGTGCACCCCACGGGCAAGGCCGTCGTACGCCTCTCGGTGCAGAGCCAGGGCCAGGGGCACGAGACGACGTTCGCGCAGATCGTCGCCGAGGAGATCGGCATCCCACCCGAGGACATCGACGTCGTGCACGGCGACACCGACAACACGCCGTTCGGGCTGGGCACCTACGGCAGCCGGTCGACACCCGTGTCGGGCGCCGCCGCGGCGCTGGTCGCCCGCAAGGTCCGGGACAAGGCACGCATCATCGCCTCGGGGATGCTGGAGGTCTCGGTCGCCGACCTGGAGTGGGACAAGGGGTCGTTCCACGTCAAGGGCGACCCGACCAAGTCCGTGACGATCCAGGACATCGCGATGCGCGCCCACGGCGCGGGCGA
>JAWWPM010000364.1:0-3490 GCA_033854915.1 Nocardioidaceae bacterium | reverse complement strand
TCGTCGCGGTCTCATCGTCGGCCGAGCGACCGGAGGCGCTCCCCGACGCGCACGCCTGCACCGCGAGGGCCAGAGCCGTCGCGGTGACGCCGAGCCTCACGACCCGGCCACGCATTGTCAGTCTGCTGGTGTTCATTGAGGCCACATCCCCGAGTTGTTGACGGTTCCGCTGGAGCACGCTACCCGACAGGCGTCCAGCCGAACCAATGCTGGCCGGGACGCGACGACCGGGCCCCTGGGCTCATACCCCTGGGGCCCGGTCGTCGAGGTGACCGAGCGATCGTTCAGTCGCCGACCTTCGAGGTGGCGTCGCTGACGGCCTTGGCCGCGCTGCTCGCGGTCTTCGTGGCCGAGGTCCGCGTGGCCTTGGCGCTGCTGCGGGCCGGGCTCTTCTTGGCCTTCGCGGTCGTCCGGCTGGCGGACTTCTTGGCCGTGGCGGCGGTCTTGCCGGCCTGTGCCCGCGTCGTCTTCGCCTTGGCTGAGGTGGTCTTGGCCGAGGACACGGTCGCCTGCGTGGACTGCTGGCGGCGGATCCGGCCGACGAGGCTCTCGCCGCGCTTGACGAGGTCCTCGTAGGTGTCACCGGCGGTGGAAACCTGCTCGTCGACCAGCTTCTGGAGCTTGGTCGGGATGGCGAGCGCCTCGGCCTGGAGCTCCGCGACGCGCTTCTCGACGCGGGTGCGACGGGCCTGGGCGTCCTTGCCGAGGTTCTTGGTCAGGGTCTCGACCTGGAAGTCGGCCACCGACTTCTGCACCTCGGTCACCCGCTTCTGGACGTCGGCGACGTAGTCGCGGACGACCTCGACGACGCGGTCGGTGACGCCGACACCGGCGTACAGCGGACGCGCGGCGACCTCGGGGATCTGGGTCGGGATGTCGAACCTGGTCTTGTTCTTGGCCATGATCTGCTCCTTCTGGTGGTGAGGGTGGTCCGGCGGTCGCCGGGTCGTTCAGGGGGCGTCCTGGCCCGCGTTCAACGCGAGGAAGGACGCATACACATCGAGCAGGGTCTGCTTCTGCCGCTCCGTCAGCGAGGCGTCACCGAGCACCGCGAGCTCGACCGAGCCGCCGATGCCCTCGTCCGGGCTGACGATGCCCGCCCGGAGGTAGAGCTGCTCGGCGGAGATCCGGAGTGCCTTGGCGAGCTGCTGAAGCACCTCGGCGGACGGACGGCGCAGACCGCGCTCGATCTGGCTCAGATAGGGGTTGGACACACCAGCCTGCTCAGCGAGCTGGCGGAGGGTGAGCCGGGCCGAGACCCGCTGCTCACGCAAGTAGTCGCCGAGGCTCTCGACGGTCTTGCCCACCTTGTTCCTTGCCATACCCCCATCCTGCTAGCAGGAGTTAGCAAACTCAACTTGCGACAGGGTGAGAGCCCTCACACTCGGTGCGAAACCCCCATGAAACACAGGGTTTTCTCAGTGTCGCGGGTGCTAGCAGCTAGTAGCAGGCCCGGATCTCGCCGACCGGGACGCCGCCGCCGAGCAGCTCGAGCACGCCGGTACGACGTACCGCCGCGGCGTCGACCGCGTCGTCGTCGAGGACACCGCTGCGGCGCAGCGCCTCGGCCATCAGCACCGGCCGGACCCGCGGCGCTCCGTCGTCGGCCTTCAGCGCGAACGCGCGTCCGTCCGCGAGGGCCACCGCATAGCAGCACTCGGCGCCGGCCTTGCCGATCGCGCCGGGGATCGCCGTCAGCAGGGCGCGCTCGTCACGCGTGGACCCGGAGACGTGTGCCGGGTAGGCACGGATCGCGTCCGCGACCCGGGTGCAGGCGGGGTCGACCGAGCCCGTCCCGTCGACGCCCAGCGCCAGAGCCCGGAAGGCCCGGGCCAGCCCTACCAGGGACGCCGAGAAGAGGGGGGCGCCGCAGCCGTCGACGGCGGTCACCGCGATCGCCTCCCCGGTGAGCTCGGCGAACGTGCGTGCGATCGCCTGCTGCAGCGGATGGCCGGCCTCGAGGTAGGTCGCGGTCGGCCAGCCGTTCGCCACGCAGGTGGCCAGCATCGCCGCGTGCTTGCCCGAGCAGTTCATCAGGACCGGCGCCTTCGAGCGGCCGTCCCGGATCACCTGCTCGCGCGCCCCGTCGTCGAGCGGATAGTCCGGTGGCGTCTGGAGGTCGGCCTCCGACAGCCCGGCCGAGGCCAGGATCCGGCGCACGCCCTCGATGTGGAAGGGCTCGCCCGAGTGCGACGCGCACGCCAGGGCGAGCAGGTCCGGTGGCAGGTCGAGTCCGGCCCGCACCATGCCGAGTGCCTGCACCGGCTTGTTGCACGACCGCGGCAGGATCGGGCCCTCACCGTCGCCGACCGCCCACGCCACCGAGCCGTCGGCATCGAGGGCGACCACGGAGCCATAGTGATGGCCCTCCACGAAGTCGTTGCGGACGATCTCCGCGACCGGGACCACCGCGCTCATCCGGCGGCCACCCAACGGGTGCTCCGGGGCGAGCGGCGACGACGCGGATCGGCTGGCACCCGGTCAGGGTAACGGCGCTGGCAGGATGGTCTCGTGCCGACGCCCCAACACTGCCCGAGCCCGCGGGAGCTGGCCGATCTCGAGCTGCTCACCGCCGGGGCGTTCACCCCGGTCACCGCCTTCAACGAGGCCGGTTCGCCGATCACGCTCGAGCTCCCCGAGGACCTGCGCGGGCAAGAGGTCGAGCTGGTCGACCCCGAGGGCCTGCCGCTTGCCCGGGTCTCGGCCGAGGGCGCCGTCGAGCCGCTCACCCAGGCCCAGCACGGCCCCTTCCGCCGCCTGCAGCTCAGCCCCGCACAGGTGCGCGAGCAGCATGCCGGCGCCACCTTCGTGCCGGTGGTGGACGCCCTCACCGACCACGAGATCGCCCGGCTCCGTGAGGTCGGCACGCCGATCGTGCTGCTGGCCCTCACCGGCCCGGGCACCCCGGAACTCTCTCCGGTGGCGCTGCTGCGAGCCTCGCTCGCGGCGGCCCGACTCGTGCCGGGCGCCGCGGTGGTCGCCGTACCACTCGCGTCGCACGGCGACCCGTCCGTCGACCACGACCTCGGCATCCATGTCGTCGCGGCCTACGCGGCGGGCGACCCGGTGCTCGCCCTGGGCGACGCCGACGGTGACTACCCCGACGACATCGCGGCGATCGTCGAGGCCGACCAGCCGGGTCCCGACGAGCAGGGGTTGGTCCTCTTCTTCACCGGACTGTCCGGCAGCGGCAAGTCGACCGTGGCGCAGGCGGTCATCGACACCCTGCTGGAGCAGGGGCAGCGCAGCCTCACCTCCCTGGACGGCGACGTCGTACGCCGCAACCTCTCGGCCGGCCTGACCTTCAGCCGGGCCGATCGTGAGACCAACATCCGGCGGATCGGTTGGGTGGCCGCGGAGATCTCGCGGCACGGCGGCGTCGCGGTATGCAGCCCGATCGCGCCGTTCGACGAGACGCGCAAGGACGTGCGGGCGATGACCGAGGCGGCCGGCGGGGCCTTCTTCCTGGTGCACGTGGCCACTCCCCTCG
>JAWWPM010000363.1:0-4154 GCA_033854915.1 Nocardioidaceae bacterium | reverse complement strand
CCCAGTAGCCCTCGAGGATCACGTTGGAGCGGGCGAGCACCTCGCCCCCCTCGTCGATCTTGAGGGTGACCCCGAGCGCCGGGGTGCCCGCGCGCACCAGTTTCTGGGCCCGCTCCTCGGGCCCGAGCTCGTCCCACTCCGCGCGGCTCCGGTTCACCGTGAGCAGCGGCGAGGTCTCGGTGAGGCCGTAGATCTGGATGAACTCCCAGCCGAGCTCGACCTCCACCCGGGCGACGGTCTTGGTCGGCGGCGGCGCTCCGGCCACGATGATCCGGGTCCGGTTGCGACCGGGGATCTCGCCCTCCCAGTCGGGAGCGGCGTCGAGCACCGCCGCGACCACCGCAGGGGCCGCACACATCACCGTGACGCCGTACTTCTCGACGCGGCGCAGGATCTCCGCGCCGTCGACCTTGCGCAGCGCGACCTGGGTGACGCCGCAGCCGGTCATCGCGAACGGCATGCCCCAGCCGTTGGCATGGAACATCGGCAGCGTGTGGAGGTAGACGTCGCGGTCGGTGACTCCCGCGTGCAGGGCGAAGGTCAGCGCGTTGGTCCAGATGTTGCGATGCGTGATCTGCACGCCCTTGGGGCGGGCCGTGGTGCCGGAGGTGTAGTTGATCGTCGCGGTGGCGTTCTCGTCGGGCTCCCACGCGCGCGGCTCCGTCCCCTCCAGGAACAGGTCGTCGTCCTCGTCGATCACGAACACGTGCTCGGCCCGCAGCCCGGCCAGTGCGTCCTTGAGCTCGGGGTCGACGTAGACGACACGTGAGCCGGAATGGTCGACGATGTACTGCACCTCGTCGAGGGAGAGCCGGAAGTTGACCGGCACCAGGACCCGGCCGTAGCCGGAGACCCCGAAGAACGCCGTGAAGAGCCGGGCGCTGTTGTGGGACACGAAGGCGACCCGGTCGCCCACCGCGAGGCCCATCCGGTCGTGGTGCGCGGCCATGGCGGCCGCCAGCTCGGCCACCCGGGCGTAGCTGAGGTCACCGAGCGACTCGGCGGGCTGGTCGGGCTCGTCGACGATGCCGGCCCGATCGCCGTACACGGCCACGGCCCGGTGCAGGAAGTCCATCACGCTGAACGGGACGATCATGCTCCGCAGATTAGCCCTGAAACGCTGGCCGAAGGTTGGCCGTATGCTGGACGGCGGAGCGGAAGGACCGAACTGATCGGTCGTGACGCTCCCGAGGACGAGGTCTCCGGGATGGACAACCCCACACAGTCGCTGACCAGGCTCACCAGGGCCTTGGTCGGCACCGAGCCCGAAGCACCTCTCGCGCTGCGGCTCTGCACCGCACTGGTGGCCGTGGTGGGTCTGGACGGTGGTGCCATCACGATCGGCTTCGCGGAGTCGGAGCGTACGACGCTCTGCGCGACCGACCAGACGGCCGAGAAGATCGAGGATCTGCAGGACATGCTGCGCGAGGGCCCCGGCCTCGACGCCTACCGCACCGGAGAGCTCGTGCTCCTGAGCCGCGACGAGCAGGGGCGGGCCTGGCCGATGCTGGTGCAGGCTCTGGGCGAGACCCATCAGCCGGAGTTCGTCCTCGGGGTCCCGATGAGCCCGCGGTCCGACGTCCTGGGCGCGGCCACCCTCTACTACAACGGCAGCGAGCCACCCACTCTGGATCTCGCGGAGGTCAGGTTCCTGGTCAACGCAGTCGGCGTGGCGATCCTCGGCACCTTCGAGCGCAACGACGAGCCCGAGACGGTCTGGAGCATGCGCGACCGGGTGCACCAGGCGACCGGGATGATCGTCGCCCAGCTGCGGATCCGGCCCCATGACGCGCTCGCCGTGCTCCGGGCCCATGCCTACGCCCACGGAGCCACCGTGGACGGCATCGCCGACGCCGTCCTGCGTCGGGAGCTCGACTTCCGCATCGACGACGCTTTTGAAGGATGATGAGCCCATGGGTCCGATGACCACGGAGGATGCGCTCGCCACCGCGCTCGGCGCCATGGTGTCGCAGCACACCGTGACCGACGTGCTGGCCCGGCTGATGCAGGACTGCCTCGAGGTGCTGCCCGCGGACGCCGCTGCGGTGCTGGTCCGCACTCCAGGAGGAGGGCTCGACCTGCTGAGTGCCAGCTCGCACCGCGCCGAGGAGATCGAGCTCCTCCAGATCCAGCACGCGTCCGGTCCCTGCGTGGACGCCGTGATCGCCAACGAGATCCTCCAGGTGCAGGGCCGCGACGAGCTGGTTCGGCGCTGGGGCGACGTGGGCGCAGCGATCGCCGCGGCCGGGTTCGATGCCGTGCAGGCCTATCCGATGCACTGGCAGGGGGCGGCCATCGGCGGCCTCAACGTGCTGGTGCGCGACGGCCGGATCCCCGCCGACCTGCTGGTCGGCCAGATCCTGGCCGACATCGCCACCCTGGTGGTGGTGCACACGGACGTGGTCTCGCACGAACGCGCGCTCCAGCGAGTGCGAGACGCGGTAGACGCGCGCGCCGTCGTCGAGCAGGCCAAGGGCGTGCTCGCCGTCGAGCTCGACACCGACCCGAGCGAGGCCTACGACGTGCTGCTGCAGCGCGCACGAGAGTCCCGGCTCGGACTCGCCGACCTCGCGGCCCGGGTCGTCAGCCAGGCCCACGAGAGGTAGCGAGGCGACGTGAGCAGCGGGCGGAGGCTGGACTTCGGCCACATCATGGGCGCGCTGCGTGCCGAGGCCACCTCCTGCGACGTGCTCGACCGGCTGCTCACCCTCACCACGGAGACCTTCGAGTGCGATCACGCGACCGCCACCCTCACGGTCCAGCGCCCCGGCGAGCAGACCACCCTGGCCACCGATGCCGACCTGCTGGTGCTGGCCGACCTCCAGCTGCTGCAGGGTGCCGGCCCGGCCGTCGACGCGGTCGCCGGGCAGTCGTCCGCGCTGGTGCTCGACCTCAGGTCCGAGGACCGCTGGCCCTCGTGGGCGGCCGCGGCCACCAGGGCCGGCCTGAGGAGCCTGATCTGCGTCCCGTTGACCTGCACCGGCGCTCGCCTCGGCACCCTCACGGCGTACGACACGAGGCGCGGCCACTTCACCGCGGGTGACGTCGCGACCGCTGGGTTCATGGCCCGCTTCGCTGCGGCCGCCGTCGCCGCGGCTCGCGACCACGAGGATCTCTGGCGGGTCATCGACGCCCGTCGCACGATCGCCTACGCACAGGGCATCCTGATGCAGCGCGACGGTCTCGACCCCGACCGGGCCATCGTGTTGCTGCGGGACCGCTCGGCGCGTCAGCGACTCACCCTGCAGGTCGTGGCCGAGCGGCTCGTGCGGGCTCCGGCCTCCCTGGAGTGAGTTCTCAACTCGACATCCACCGCGGCGCGAGGTTAGCCTTACCTAAGTAGGCGCATCCCCGAACCCAGAAGGCAGGCACCACCGTGGGCATCGCGAAGACCCTCCTCCTCGGGCTGATCGCGGGCGGCACCATCCTGATCGGCATGCCGCTGGGCCGGATGCGGCGTCCGAGCGAGGCGCTGCGGGTCACCCTGAACGCACTGGCGGTCGGCATCTTGATGTTCCTGGTGTGGGACGTGCTCTCCGCCGCGTGGGAGCCGATCGACGCCGGCCTTGCCGCACACCACGACACCGGCGCCGGCCTCGGCTCGACGTTCGGGTACGGCGTGCTGTTCGCGGTCGGCCTGACGGTCGGGCTGCTCGGCCTGCAGCAGTACGAAGCCTGGATGGGCCGCTCGGTGCGCCGCGCCCGCAGCCGTCAGTCGATCGGCCCGGGGGCGATGGCCAGCCAGGAGCTGGCTCCCCGCGGCATCAGCAGCTGGTCGTCGGGCAAGCAGCTGGCGCTGCTGATCGCGGTCGGGATCGGGCTGCACAACTTCGCGGAGGGTCTCGCGATCGGCCAGGCCGCGGCGACCAGCGAGATCGGGCTGGCGACGCTGCTCGTGATCGGCTTCGCGCTGCACAACGCGACCGAGGGGTTCGGGATCGTCGCCCCACTGGCGGCCGACACCGACGCCGACCCGGGCGCCCGCCCCACGTGGGGTCTGCTGCTGATGCTCGCCGCGATCGGCGGTGGTCCGACGTTCGTCGGCACTGCGGTCGGCCACACGTTCACCAGCGAGCCGCTCTCGGTCACCTTCCTGACCCTCGCGGCGGGCTCGATCGTCTATGTGATCGTGCAGCTCCTGGCGATCGCCGGGC
>JAWWPM010000362.1:0-3563 GCA_033854915.1 Nocardioidaceae bacterium | reverse complement strand
AGCGCCGCCGCGTCGTACCCGATCAGGTTCATGGCCCTGGCCATCGGGTGGATGCCGCCAGAGGTGATCGGCTCGACCTTGGCGTAGTAGTAGGCCAGCGGGGTGCCCTGGATGGTGTCGCCGGCGTCGAGCATCAGCAGCGGCTGCCCCTGCAGGCGGGCGCGCTGCGCCTTGACCAGGGTCTGCACCTGGGCGAGCCCGATGTCGTTGTGGGCGGCGTCGTCGTACTCGGCGTTCTTGTAGTAGTCCCAGTTGAAGACGTTGCCGTGCAGGTCGGTGGTGCCGAGGATCGTCAGCCGGGTGCTGTGGCCGCCGTGACCGGAGGCGGCGGAGGCCGGGGCCGCGGTGTAGCCGGCTGCAGCGAGGGCGGCGGCGCCGGTGAGGACACCGCGGCGCGTGGGGGCAGGTGAGGACATCCGAGAACCCTTCCGAGAGTGGGGTCACTGTCTATCGGATCGTTCCCCCGGAGGGTCAAGTGGGTCCGATGTCCACCCGACTTGATAGTGCATAGGTTACCTATGTAATATCGGGGTCGTCGTCTCCAGGAAGGAAGCTCGTGTCCACGCAGGTCCAGCAGTCCCACGACACCGCCGTCGCGTCCGGCTCGTTCTTCTCCCAACCCCGCGCCGTGTGGGCGGTCGCCTTCGCCTGCGTGATCGCCTTCATGGGCATCGGCCTGGTCGACCCGATCCTCAAGGACATCGCGGTCAAGCTCGACGCGACGCCGAGCCAGGTCTCGCTGATGTTCACCAGCTACATGGCGATCATGGGCGTGGCGATGCTGGTCACCGGCGTGGTCTCCAGCCGGATCGGGCCCAAACGGACGCTGCTCTCCGGGCTGGTGCTGATCATCGTCTTCGCCGCGTTGGCCGGGTCGTCCGACAGCGTCGGTGCGGTCGTCGGCTTCCGGGCCGGCTGGGGGCTGGGCAACGCGCTCTTCGTGGCCACCGCGCTGGCGACGATCGTGATGTCGGCGTCGGGCGGTACCGCGCAGGCGATCATCCTGTTCGAGGCCGCGCTGGGCATCGGCATCGCGTCGGGCCCGCTGGTCGGGGGCCTGCTCGGCGAGCAGTCGTGGCGGGCGCCGTTCTTCGGGGTCTCGGTGCTGATGCTGGTCGCCCTGGTCGCGACGGCGTTCTTCCTGCCGTCCACCCCGCCGACGGGACGTCGTACCTCGCTGGCCGACCCGTTCCGCGCGCTGCGCCACCGACCGCTGCTGGTGATCGCAGTGACCGCGGTCTTCTACAACATCGGCTTCTTCACGATCCTGGCCGCCGGCCCGTTCGCGCTGCCCGGCGCCGGGATCATCTCGATCGGCTGGATCTACTTCGGCTGGGGCCTGCTGCTGGCGATCGTCTCGGTCTTCGTCGCGCCGCGCGTGCAGCGGCTCGTCGGCACGGTGCCGGCGGTCCTGGGCACGCTGGCGCTGTTCGGCCTCGACCTCGCGGTGATGGCGTTCTTCGCCGACCACCAGTGGGTCGTGGTCGTGGGCATCGTGCTGTCAGGCGCGCTGATCGGCAACAACAACACCCTGATCACCGAAGCGGTGATGGGGGCCGCGCCCGTCGAGCGGCCGGTGGCGTCGGCGGCGTACTCCTTCGTCCGCTTCTGCGGCGGCGCCGTCGGCCCCTACGTCGCGCTCAAACTGTTCGGCGTGCCCCCGCGCGAGCACGTGCACGCGCCGTTCTGGTTCGGCGCGATCATGGTCGCGATCGGCCTCGCAGTCCTCGCGGCCGGGTCCCGCGTGGTTGCCCGCGCCCTGGCCGGACAGCACGCCGTCGGCGTGCACAGCGCCGACGAGGCCGAGGCCGTCCTGGTCGGCGACCTCGACTGAACGTCGCCCCCTGTGCGACGGCGTACGGCCGTCAGGCGGTGATCCGGAACTCTCGCGGTCGCGGTGGCTCCTGCTCGCCCGTCGAGCGCTCGTAACAGAACTCGTTGCCCTCCGGGTCGAGGAGGGTCACCCAGCCTGAGCCATCATCACGCCGATGGTCACCGGCCACCCTGGCACCCGCGGCGACTGCTGCTGCCACAGCCTCGTCGCGGGTCATCGTCTCGGGCTCGAGATCGAGGTGGAGGCGGTTCTTGGCCGTCTTTCCCTCTGGCACGGGGATGAACAGCAGGCTGGTCCCGGCGTTGGGGAAGGACGGCGCGACCACGACCTCGGGGTCGTCGTCGTAGTAGACGTTCCAGCCGGTGACCCCGGACCAGAACGCTGCCAGCGCCCGGGCGTCGGCGCAGTCGAAGGTGATGGCGCGGATGCGAATGCTCATCTGCGCAGCCTCGTCGCGAACCGAACCGGCCGGCAACCGGATTCGGGCATGCGCACGACCCGGCGCGGTTGCCCGGCAATGTCGGCGCCACGTCGTACCGTCGGTTGCGTGCCTTGCGACTACTGCGGCGTCGAGTTCGACCCCATCTCCACCCGGTGGCTGTGCCCGCACTGCCACATGAAGGCCAACTGCTGCGACGGCGCACCGCTGGCGCCGTGCCGGGTGGACGAGGCGCCCACCAGCGCGACCGGCTGAGCCACCGACTCAGAGGTTGCCGCGCAGCTCCTGCTCGCGCTCGATCGACTCGAAGAGCGCCTTGAAGTTGCCCTTCCCGAAGCCCAGCGAGCCGTGCCGCTCGATGAACTCGTAGAAGACCGTCGGACGGTCGCCCATCGGCTTGGTGAAGATCTGCAGGAGGTAGCCGTCCTCGTCGCGGTCGACCAGGATGGCGCGCTTCTTCAGCTCCTCGATCGGCACCCGCACCTCACCGATCCGGGCGCGGAGCTCCGGGTCGTCGTAGTAGGCGTCGGGGGTCTCGAGGAACTCGATGCCGTTGTCGCGGAGCAGGTCGACGGTGCGCAGGATGTCGCCGGTGGCCAGCGCGATGTGCTGGCACCCGGCACCGTCGTAGAACTCGAGGTACTCGTCGATCTGCGACTTCTTCTTCGCGATCGCGGGCTCGTTGAGGGGGAACTTCACGCGGTGGTTGCCGCTGGCGACGACCTTGGACATCAGCGCGGAGTAGTCGGTGGCGATGTCGTCGCCGATGAACTCCGCCATGTTCGTGAAGCCCATGACCTTGTTGTAGAACTCGACCCACTCGTCCATCCGGCCGAGCTCGACGTTGCCCACGCAGTGGTCGATCGCCTGGAAGAGCCGCTTGGGGTGACCCTCGCGCCGGGTCACCCTGGTGCGGTCAGCGACGTAGCCGGGCAGGAACGGCCCGTCGTACGACGAGCGGTCGACCAGGGTGTGGCGGGTCTCGCCGTACGTCGCGATGGCGGCGATCCGGACCGTGCCGTGCTCGTCGGTCACGTCGTGCGGCTCGTCGAGGATCGTTGCGCCGGTCGCGCGGGCGTGGTCGATGCACTTGTCGACGTCGGGCACCTCGATCGCGATGTCGACGACGCCGTCACCGTGCTTGCGGTGATGGTCGAGGACCGCGCTGTCGGGCGTGACCCCGCCGGTGAACACGAAGCGGGCGCTGCCGGAGCGGAGCACGTAGGACTTGCTGTCGCGGTTGCCGGTCTCGGGTCCGGAGTAGGCCTCGAGGTCCATGCCCAGCGCCAG
>JAWWPM010000361.1:0-5287 GCA_033854915.1 Nocardioidaceae bacterium | reverse complement strand
GGGTCGAGTAGACCTGAGCGATCTTGGTCGTCGAGCGCGACACCTCCTGGCCGCCACAACAGGATCCGCATAGGGTTTGCGAAATCGAAAGCAGTACTTCGCTGGGCGACTGCCGGGTCCCTGTCCCCGACGGTATGACGCACCCAGGGGTGTGCGTGGTGCTGGCGCCTCCGACCCGTCGGGCTAGAGAGAAACGACCCTCCAATCCTTGCCGAGGCGATTTGCCGCCTACTTCCCGGCCCGCGTCGAAGTCGAACCTCCGCGCCATCGGTGGCGTCGTTGCACCCAAGTGGAAATGGGCATCGGGTGCCGTATTGGGCGAACCAGGTTCCGGATGGCGCCCGGGCGTGGCTTGCTGACGCGCTGCGAAGGGCTCTCACATCGGCTTTGCCTGGTGAGGGGCTTAGGGTCCGAGTGTGATGGCGGTGGAGGCACGGGATCTGAGGCGGACGTTCCGTACGGGTGGTGGCTTGTGGCGGGGGTCTGCGTCGGAGGTGGAGGCGGTCAGGGGGATCAGCTTCCACATCGAGCGCGGTGAGCTGTTCGGGCTGCTGGGGCCGAACGGCGCCGGGAAGACCACGACGATCAAGATGCTGATCACCTTATTGCTCCCGACGTCGGGGACGGCGTCGGTGGCCGGTCACGACGTGGTCAAGGACGTGCGCGAGGTGCGTCGACGGATCGGCTACGTCTTCGGCGGCGATCGCGGACTCTACGAGCGGCTCAACGCACGCGACAACTTGCGCTACTTCGGTGAGCTCTATGGCGTTCCCCCGGCCTTGCAGGCCCGACGGATCGGGGAGCTGCTGGAGATGGTCGGGTTGGCTGGCCGCGAGAAGGAGCGGGTGGAGGGCTACTCCCGGGGGATGCGGCAGCGGCTCCACATCGCACGTGGGCTGCTGCATGACCCCGAGGTGCTGTTCCTCGACGAACCGTCGATCGGTATCGACCCGGTCGGTGCCCGCGAGCTGCGCGACACGGTGCGCAACTTGATCGCGGTCGAGAAGACCGTGCTGCTCACGACGCACTACATGTTCGAGGCCGACGAGTTGTGCGATCGGATCGCGGTGATCCGCGAGGGTGAGATCGTCGCCGAGGGAACCCCCGCGCAGCTCAAGGAACGAGTGTCCGTCGGTCGGGTGGTCGAGGTGGAGACCTACGGCGTCGAGGCCGAGGTGGTCGCCCGCATCGGCGAGATCGACGGCGTGCGGGCGGTCGCCGTTGAGGAGCGTGGGCAGCTGCAGGTCCTGCTCGTGCAGTGTGATGCGGACGCCGAGCTCACTAGTGAGGTGCTGGCCCGGTTGCAGGGGGTCCGGGTGGGGCGGGTGATGGCGCGCGAGCCGACGCTGGAGGATGCCTACGTCGAGCTGGTGACAGCTCCATGAGGGTCCTCCACCAGCTGTGGACGTGTTACTGGCTCCAGCTGAAGGTGATCTCGACGTCCTGGTTCGACGGTGTGCTGGCGGTGTTCTTCCCGCTGATGTTCGCCACCGCTGCCCTCATGGTGTACCAGATCCGCAACGACCCGGCCCAGATGCAGTACGCCGGTCTGGGCGCAGCCATCATGGGGATGTGGACGTGCCAGGGCGTGGTCGCTGCATCCCTGCTGTCTCGTGAGCGAGGGGCAGGCACCCTCGAGCTGCTGGTCGCTACGCCGACCTCGATGACCCGCATCCTTGTACCGACCACTTTGGCGCTGTCGACGATCGGGCTCTACTGCGTGATCGCGACCCTGCTCTGGGAGCGGTGGGTCTTCGGCCTGCACCTGGCCATCGACAGCTGGGGCCTGTTCGTCGTGGCCGTGCTGTTCACAGCGCTGACCCTCGCCCTGTTCGGGTTCTTCCTCTCGGTGACCGCCGTCCGGTACCGCGTGTCCTGGGCGCTGGGCGCGGCATTGGAGTACCCGGGCTGGCTGTTGTGCGGCTTCGTCGTACCCCTGGCGCTGCTGCCTGCCTGGACCCACCCGTTGTCGTGGGCGATCCCCACGACCTGGGGGATGGCTGCCGTCCGTGACTCCGCCGCAGGGACTTCGCCGTGGCGCCACCTGGCTCTGTGCGCGGCCGTGGGTCTCGTGTACTGCGCGGTCGCTGCCGTCCTCGGCCGGGTCCTGGTGGATTCCGCCCGCCGTCACGCCAGTCTCGCACTGAGGTGAGGCGATGAGCTCGGTGCGCGTGTTCTTCATCGGTGGCCTGCTCAGCTATAGGTCGCTGTTCAACTGGCTCAGCCCCTGGATCCTGGTCCCCTCGCTGATCGTCTCGCCGATCTGTCAGGTGCTGCTCTTCGCCTACATCGGCCGGGGTGCCGGTGTCGGTAACGACCAGTTCTTCGTGGTCGGCAACGCGCTGTCCTATGCGGCGATCCCGTGCCTGTTCGCGATGGGAGCGACCGTCGAGGGCGAGCGCTGGTCCCAGACGCTCGGGCTGATTCTCTCCACCCCAGCGCGCCGAATCCCGCTGTTCCTGGGCCGATCGTTACCGGTGATCCTCAACGGCTGGTGCGTCGCGCTGGTCGGCATCGGAGCCGGCATGCTGCTGCTGCACGTCACCATCCCCGCATCGTCGTGGCCCAGCCTGATGCTGGTCCTGGTCGTCGCCTCCGCGTCCTGCACGGGGCTGGGACTGGCCATGGGCGCGATCGCCCTGCGAATGCGTCAGGGCGCGGTGATCAGCAACGTCGCGTTCTGCGTCCTGCTCGTCTTCACCGGCGTCAACGTCCCCGTTGCCCTGCTGCCCGACTGGATGGCGCACGTCGCGGGCTGGCTTCCGCTGACCCATGGCATCGAAGCGGCGCGAGCCACCGCCCGAGGCGCCACGATCGGAAGTGTCTCCGGCCTCCTTGGTCGCGAGCTCGCGATCGGCGTCCTTTACGCAGGAGTGGGGTTGTGCCTACTCAACTACTTCGAGACGGACAGTCGCCGTCGAGCAACCTTGGAACGAACCTGAACCCGCGTGCCGTCGATCCCCATGCGCGCACCAAGCCGATGCGTCTCGTTCGGGGCGATTGATACGCCCGTTGGCGGCGAAAGGACGCACGTCCTCAGGCGGTAAGTGCGGTTGACGGCTTACGCCGCCGATCTGCGGGTGCCACTCACCAGCACGAACGGCCGGCGTGGGGTGTCTGTGCGCTTCACCCGGACGCAAGCCCCGAGAGCAGCTCGAGCCAGTGGGTGGACCTGTCCGATGTGAGTACGTCGACCGGAAGGACGTCGACCTTGGGAGGGGCGCATCTTGTCCGATGACAGGAACTGCTGAAGCAGCGAGTGAGTACTCAGCAGGAGAAGTTCGATCAGGCCACGGGCGTGGTCGACCTCGCACAGGCCCGCTTTGAAACAGCCTCGGCGGCGTTCGAGGACGCCGATCGTGAACGCAAGCGGGTCAGGACCGCCCTGAAGCTCGCCCAGAAGCGAGCAAACCGGCTCGCGAAAGAAGCCAAACGCACCAAGAAACTGGCGCGGGTCGCTGAAGATGACCGCGACGACGCCGAGACCGAGCTCGCCGAGAACCACGCCGTACGCGACAAGCGCCAGGCGAAGATGGCGAAGGCGCAGGCGGCCTTGGCGGCGGCACAAGCCGAGGTCGACGCCAAGAAACCGGCCGCTCCCACGCGGGCGAAATCGACCACAGTCCGGAAGCAGCTGGCCAAGAAGCCAGCGCCCGCTAAGAAGTCACCGACAAAGCGCACTGCCCAAACCAAGAGGGCGACCACAACCATGACGGTTCCCGCGAGGAAGGCATAACTACGCCCCAGGGGCTGGATGGCGCCTTGCCGGCGTGAAGTGTAGAGGTGCGCGAATTTGCAGATGCGTGGCTGAAGGCTCGCCATGCCATAGTCGCTCCATGACAGCGAACTCGCCCGCCGTCACGGCAAAGACCCTAGGCGCATGGCTAATCAAGGCAAGCCGCGACGTCTCACCAGTAGACATGTTGATCCGGAGTCGGTTCTCGACCGTGGATGGCTGGTGCTTGCGAGAAACGTATCGAACGGACCTCATCAGACCAGATCAGCCAGTTCTCTTCTGGATCAGCGGCACGTCCAAGACTCACCCCGCGGGTCTATACGCAGAGGGCCATACCATCGGTCGCGCAACCCCCGAGGTCGACGACGACGAGTGGGTTCACCTCGCAGAGCAGGGGCAGTCGAAGCTAGTCATGCCCGTGGATCTGCGCCCTCTGTCAGCGCCGGTTCTCCGAAGCGATCTCCTTCAGCACCCCTCGCTCTCGCAGATTGAGGTGCTGAAGATCGCCGCGGGCAGCAATCCCTCATTCGTCACCCCCGCCGACTTGGCGACGCTGCGGTCGGCCTGGCCGCAGGTAACGGTGACGTGAGGAACACGAGTGCAGTGCTGAGGCGGCGGAATGACGCCGGTGGGTGTGGGGCAGGGATGGACGTCGCGAGGGCGTCAGGTCTCTAGGGTTGCCGCATGACGCGTCCATGCAAGGTCGGTGTCCAGCTGCCCGAGGTCGAGAGGTTCGTGACGTGGCCGGAGTATCTCGACATGGCGCGGCGATCCGAGGAAGCCGGCTTCGACTCGATCTGGGTGGGTGACCACCTGATCTACGACCTGCCGGACGGGTCGACGCGAGGCCCCTACGAGGCCTGGACGACGCTCGCTGCCATCGCCGCGGTCACCGAGCGAGTCGAGATCGGGCCGCTGGTCGCCTCCACGGGCTTCCACGCTCCGGCGATGCTGGCCAAGCAGGCCGCGACGGTCGACGCGATCTCCCAAGGCCGGCTCATCGTGGCACTCGGGGCAGGCTGGAACCAGCGCGAGTTCGACGCGTTCGGCTTTCCCTACGACCGGCGTGTCTCGCGCTTCGAGGAGGCGCTGGCGATCATCGCCCCGCTGTTGCGAGAAGGGCGAATGACGTTCCACGGTGCGTTCTTCGACGTCGACGACTGCGTGTTGGACCCGCGCCCGATCCGGGAGGGAGGACCACCGATCATGCTCGGCTCGAACAGCCCGCGGATGCTCAGCGTCGGGCTGCCGATCGTGGACTCCTGGAACGTGTGGTGGAGCATCTACGACAACTCGGTCGAGCGGTTCGCGGAGATCAAGGCGGAGGTCGACGCGGTGATGCCCGAAGGGCGTCGCGTCGAGGCGACGGCTGCGGTCCTGGTCACGCTCCCGGGCGGCGAGGGCCGGCTGATGGGCGAAACGTATGACGCCAAGGTCACGACGATCACGCCGGACGACCTCGTCGACCACGTGCGAGGGCTGGCCGACGCCGGCGCAACGCACCTGCAGCTCGTGCTGGACCCGATCACAGCAGAGTCGATCGACACGATT
>JAWWPM010000360.1:0-4096 GCA_033854915.1 Nocardioidaceae bacterium | reverse complement strand
AAGGACCGCAGCACACCTAGTACGTGGGTCACCGAGCTCTCGTCCGGGTGGCCCAGCTCCCGCACCGCCTGGTGCACCGCCGATGCGAACGGACGGCGGAGGCCCTGGTCGGGTCGTGCCTCGAGCTTCCCGGTCCCCCACCCGCGGCGTACCGCTGCAGACCGCAGGGCGTTGAGCAGCACGGTCTTGCCGACGCCGCGCAGGCCGGTGAGGACGACGCTGCGCTCCGGACGGCCCTTCGCCACCCGCTCCAGCACCACGTCGAAGGCCCGTAGCTGTGGGTCGCGCCCGGCCAGCTCGGGCGGGCGCTGTCCGGCGCCCGGCGCGTAGGGGTTGCGGATCGGGTCCATGCGCCGGACGTTATCGGGGTGTCTAAGGTCAGCGGTAGATTTCGGACGGCGTGGTATCGACTTCGCTCGGCCACCGAGGCCACCCGGCTGAGGAGAGCCGGGATGGACACCCGTTCCGGGCTGAGGAACTGGTTAGTACGCTTGAACTAAATGACTGCCACGACCCTCAGCGCGCTCGGTCCCCGCTACAAGTGGATCGCCCTGTCCAACACCACCCTTGGCGTGCTGATCGCCACGATCAACTCCTCGATCCTGCTGATCGCGCTGCCCGACATCTTCCGCGGGCTGAAGATCGACCCGCTGGCGCCCGGCAACTCCAGCTACCTGCTCTGGCTGATCATGGGCTACCTCGTGGTCACTGCCGTGCTGGTGGTGGCTTTCGGCCGGCTCGGCGACATGTACGGCCGGGTCAAGATGTACAACGCCGGCTTCGCGATCTTCACACTGTTCTCGGTCGCCCTCAGCGTCGTCTGGTTGACCGGCTCGGCCGGCGTGCTCTACCTGATCATCATGCGTCTGCTGCAGGGCGTCGGTGGCGCGCTGCTGATGGCGAACTCGAGCGCCATCATCACCGACGCGTTCCCCGCCGACCAGCGTGGCCTGGCCCTCGGCCTCAACATGGTCGCCGGCATCGCCGGCTCGTTCCTCGGCCTGGTCATCGGCGGCGTGCTCGCACCGATCGACTGGCGCCTGGTCTTCCTGGTCTCCGTTCCGTTCAGCCTCTTCGGCACGGCGTGGGGCTACCTCAAGCTCCGTGACCTCAGCCCGCGCCGCCACCACGTCATGGACTGGTGGGGCAACATCACCTTCGCCGCCGGCCTGATCGGCGTGCTCGTCGCGATCACCTACGGCATCCAGCCCTACCGCAGCCACATCATGGGCTGGACCAACCCTTGGGTGATGGGCTCGCTGATCGGCGGCGTTGTGCTGCTCGCGGTCTTCTGCGTGATCGAGACGCGGGTGGAGCACCCGATGTTCCACATCGACCTGTTCAAGGTGCGCGCCTTCTCCTACGGCAACCTCGCCAGCCTCCTCGCCGGTCTCGGCCGCGGCGGGCTGATGTTCATCCTGATCATCTGGCTGCAGGGCATCTGGCTGCCCCGGCACGGCTACTCCTTCGAGTCCACTCCCCTGTGGGCCGGCATCTTCATGCTCCCCATGACGGTGGGCTTCCTGGTCGCGGGGCCACTGTCGGGCTGGCTGTCCGACCGGTACGGCGCGCGCTGGTTCGCCACCGGCGGGATGCTGATCGCGGCGGTCAGCTTCGTGTGGTTCGCGCTGCTGCCGGTCGACTTCAGCTACTGGTCGTTCGCCGCCGCGCTGTTCGCCAACGGCTTCGGCATGGGGTTGTTCGCCTCGCCCAACCGGGCCGCGGTCATGAACGCGCTGCCGGCCAACCGTCGCGGTGTCGGCGGGGGCATGAGCACGACCTTCCAGAACACCTCGATGGTGCTCTCGATCGGCATCTTCTTCTCGCTGATGATCGCCGGGCTCGCGGGCTCGCTGCCGGCGACCATGCAGAGCGGCCTGACCGCGCACGGCGTACCCGCGTCGCAGGCGCACGCCGTCGCCGGGCTGCCGCCGGTCTCGGTGCTGTTCGCGTCGTTGCTGGGCTACAACCCGGTGCAGTCACTGCTCGGCGACCACACGCTGAGCCAGCTCTCACCCGCGAACTCCGCGTACCTCACCGGGCACACGTTCTTCCCGTCCCTGATCTCCGGGCCATTCCACGACGGGCTCGTCGTGGCCTTCGCGTTCGCGATCGCCGCGTGCCTGGTGGCGGCCGTGGCGTCGTGGCTGATGGGCGGCAGGTTCGTGCACGCCGACGACCAGCACGAACCCACCCAGGAAGACTCCGTGCCGGTCGATTTCGCGCAGCCCGAGGTCGGGGCGCCCGAGCCCGAGGCGGTGCGCCCGTGAACCCGCCGAAGCCGGCCGACCTGACCGGGCTCGCCGCCGAGGTCCGCACCGAGATCGCGCGGCTGGCCTACCACCTGCGCACGCCCGCGACCCGGTCCGGCATCACCCCGACCCGACTCGCGGCGCTGGCCGCGCTCGCCCGGCACCCCGCCGGCCTGCGGCAGGGCGACCTGGCCGAGCTGATGAACATCTCGGCGCCCAGCATGACCCGACTCGTGGAGATCATGGCCGAGGCGGGCTGGGTCGACCGCAGCCGCGACCCCGACGACGGCCGCGCCCTGCTGCTCGTGCTCTCCCCGGTCGGCGAGAAGACGCTCGAGACCCTGCGCCAGGAGACCACGTCGGTGCTCAGCGGCGACCTCGCCGACCTCTCGCCCGACGAGCTGGCCACCCTCGAGGCCGCGGTCCCGGTCCTGCGCAAGCTGGCCGACCGGCACGTCGAGAGCCCCCGCGGCTGAGTGGTCCGACCACCTCGAGGTCGGCGGCCCCAGCTCATGTCCCCGCGACGATCACCATCTCGTTGCCCTCGGGGTCTGCGACCCGCCAGCGATCCTCCGACCTGTCGAGCAGCCGACCACCGGCGGCGACGGTCGTGGCGAGGCGGGTCTGCGCGAGGTCCGACGGCAGGGCGAGCTCGAGGTGGATGCGGTTGCGCTGCCGGCGCCGCTCCGTCTCCGAGGCGTCGATCTCCTGGAACACCAGCACCGGGTTCAGCCGCCGCGGATCGTGGATGTCGCTGACCCCGGCTCGCCGGTCTGGGGTGTAGCCGAGTGCGGCGACCCAGAACGCGCGGACCGCGTCGACGTCGGCGGCATCGAGGAAGAGCTGAGCGAAGCGCGGAAGTCGCGGGTCGGCAATGGCCCCGAGCTCACGGGCAGCGGTCTGGAGACTCCCGGCGAGCTCGGCGAAGTCGAGCTCGAGCCCGTGGGCCTCGTCGTCCCACTGGTCCTTCCCACTGTCGATGATCACGAGCCCGGGTCGCAGGTCGACCAGCAGCGGGAAGCCGGCGTCGTCCCCCAGCGCCGCTGCAGCAGCGCCCAGCTCGCGCTGCTGCGTCGGCGAGGTGACGCGGTAGCACGCCATCGCGCTGAACACCGCCTGCCAGTCGGCTGTCGCGATCGTCTCGCCGAGCGCGGCGCCCGGCACCAGGTCGACCTCGTTGCCGTCGGGGTCGGTGTGGCGGACTCCGAACGGTCCCGATGCCTCACCAGGACTGGCTTGCTCGACCTCCGCCTCCGGCCTCACCACGTCGAGGTGGATGCGGTTCCGCAGCGGCCGTGGCTCGGTCGACTGCCGGATCCGGATTCCCGGGTCGCGCCGCAGCGGATCCGTCAGACCGCCGTCCCCCGCGGGTGCGTAGTCGAGGACGCGCTGCCAGAACTGTCTCACCACAGGCGGGTTCGCGGACTCGAACACGACGCTCAGATCCTGCAGCACGGCCGGGTCCGCGGCCAACCCGAGACCCCGCGCGGCCGCCGACACCGCACCGGCGTGCTCGCCTGAGTCGAGGCGCACCCGCAAGCCTGTCGGGCGCAGGTCGACCACGATCTCGGCCGACAGCTCGACGAGGCGCCCGGCCAACGCAGCGCCCTCGATCAGCGAAGGCGCGTCGAACCAAGCCGTCGCGACCCCGTCGACCACCCGCCAATCCGTCCCGATCTCTGCCATGCCCGGCACTGTAGAGCCCATCCACGACGGTCTCGTTCCGGGAATGTGGTGATGTCCGACCCGTGCATCGATGGACGTCGTCGCCGCCGGGCCGGCTGCGTCGGGACCGTAGGGGGCGGCGCGTGGGTCTTTGCTGCGCGTGAGGGGATGCGGCGAGC
>JAWWPM010000359.1:0-3523 GCA_033854915.1 Nocardioidaceae bacterium | reverse complement strand
AGTGAACAGTTCCATCATGTGAAGGTGGTGCGCCGCCGCTCCACATGGTGCGCTCACCGTGTGAAGTGCAGGTTCACCACGTTCACATGGTGAACCGGCGTCGACGCGGAGTAGCTCAGCCGCGCTTGGCGACCAGCTCGACGAGATTTCCGTCGGGATCCTGGACGACGGCGTTGCGGTTGTCGTTGCCGGTGTCATGCGGAGGCGTGACGGCCGGTGCGCCGGCCGCGACCAGCGCGTCGTACGCCGTGTCGACGTCGTCGGTCCAGAGCACCAGCTGGAAGCCGTGCCCGCCCGGCGCGGCCACGATCCCGTGCACCCGCTCGGCCGCCTCGGCCGTCGAGAGCGCCAGCGTGACGCCGTCGAGGCGGAGCTCCACGTGGTCGGGCGCCTGGGGCGAGGGTGCCCGGAAGGACTCCTCGAAGCCCATCAGCCCGCCGTAGAAGGCGAGCGCGGCGGGCTGGTCGCGGGTGTAGAGGTTCACCATCGGGTTCGCGAAGGTCATTGCCCCATGATCGCCCAGGGATCTCCCGGGGTTTCGCACCGGACCCTCAGAACAACGCGTCCTGCTCGAGCTCGAGCAGGGTCTGCTTGCGCTCGACGCCGCCGGCGTAGCCGGTGAGGGTGCCGTCGGCGCCGATCACCCGATGGCACGGGATGACGATCGGGATCGGATTCATGCCGTTGGCCACTCCAACGGCGCGCGAGGCGGCGTTGGTCTTGCCCAGCCGGTGCGCGATCTGGCCGTACGACGCGGTGTCGCCGTAGCCGATCTCGAGCAGCTTGGCCCACACGGCCTTCTGGAAGTCCGTCCCGACCGGTGCCAGGGGCAGGTCGAACTCCTTGAGGTCGCGGTCGAAGTAGGCCCGCAGCTGGCGCACCGTCTCGGCCAGTACCGGGAAGGTGTCGTCGCGGTCACCGCGGGGGCGGCCGTCGTGCTCGCGGAACGGCGAGAACTCGATCGCGCTGATCGCGCCCTCGCGCTCGACGATCCTCAGCTCGCCGATCGGCGAGTCCATCAGGGTCCACATGTCAGTACTCCTCCAGTCCGAGTGTGTGCCACAGGTGCAGCTGTGCGTACGAGCGCCACGGGCTCCAGTCCGTCGCGAGACTGTCGGCCTCCGCAGGGTCGCGCCCGAGCCCACGCAGGGCGTCGCGGATGCCGATGTCCTTCGGCAGGAACACGTCGGGGTGTCCGAGCGCCCGCAGCGCGATGTAGTCGGCTGTCCACGGTCCGATGCCGGGTATGGCGAGGAGCTGCTCGCGGACCGTGTCACGGTCGGCCCCGCGGTCGAGCCGGAGTTCGCCGTCGGCCAAGGCTCTGCACAGCGCGACCAGCGCCCTGCCGCGGGCACGCGGCATGGGCAGCGACTCGGGGTCGAGGCCGGCGAGCCGTTCGGAGGTCGGGAAGGTGTGGGTCGGGCCGTCGTCGGGTGCCCCGAGCAGAGCGGGGAGCGGCTCGCCGTACTGGCGGACCAGCTTGGCCGCCGCGGTCCGGCCGGCGGCCAGGCTGACCTGCTGGCCGAGCACCGCGCGCACGGCCAGCTCGTCGCCGTCGACCGCCCCGGGGACCCGCAGCCCCGGCAGCGCGGTGACGAGCGGGCCGATGAGGGGGTCGCCGGTGAACGCCTCGATCACTGCGACCGGGTCGCAGTCGGCGTCGAGGAGGCGGCGGACCCGCTCCACCGCCGACGAGAGGTCGCGCACGTCGGTGAGACGGAACGTCGCCGGCACGAACGCGGTGACGCCGGCCTCGGTCGCGTCGGTGAGCTCGATGGTGACCAAAGCCGGGCCGTGGGGCAGCAGGAGCGAACGGGTGTAGCTGGTCGCGTCGGCGGTCTCCACGCCCGGCACCCCGTGCGAGGCCAGGAAGGTGAGCAGGGCCCGACCGGCGAACGGCGTACGCACCGCCAGCCGCAGCTGGAGGGTGCCGCCGGTGGAGCCGCGGCCACGGCGCCCCCGGAGCTGGGTGGGCGTGGATGCGTAGACCTCGCGGATGGTGTCGTTGAACTGCCGGACGCTGCTGAAGCCGGCCGCGAACGCGACGTCCGCCGCCCCCAGCTCGGTGGTCTCGAGCAGCACCCGGGCGGTCTGGGCGCGCTTGGCGCGGGCCAGTGCGAGCGGGCCGGCTCCGAGCTCCTGGGTGAGGATCCGGGTCAGGTGGCGCGGGGTGTAGCCGATCCGGGCGGCCAGGCCGTCGACCCCGTCGCGGTCGACGACGCCGTCGCCGATCAGGCGCATCGCGCGGCCGGCCACGTCGGCGGCGACGTCCCAGTCGGGGCTCCCCGGGGTCGCGTCGGGCAGGCAGCGCTTGCAGGCCCGGAAGCCGGCGGCCTGGGCGGCGGCCGCGGTCGGATGGAACGTGACGTTGTGGAACGACGGGGTGCGGGCCGGGCAGCTCGGCCGGCAGTAGATGCCGGTGGTGCGGACGGCGGTGTAGAAGACCCCGTCGAACCGCCGGTCGCGGCTCTTCACCGCCCGGTAGCAGGACTCGGGGTCCAGGTGCATCGGCGAGGTCATGGACCCATCATGGCCGAGGGCACCGACAGTCTCTGGCGGAAATCGGACACGGCGGCGATGCGCGCCACCGAGCCCGCGAGATCACCGACGTACGGCGTCGACGACCTTCCAGGCGGCGGGCAGCAGACCGGCGGCCAAGGCGATCTTGATCGCGTCGCCGGGCAGGAACGGCCGCACGCCGGCGTGCCAGGTCTGGGCGGACGTGAGCCCCAGCGCGTGCTGCAGCCAGACGAAGCCGAAGGCATAGATCACGACGTTGCCGAGCACCATCGTGAGCAGCACCCACGGGACCTTGCGGCTCAGACCGCGGTCGGCCAGCGCACCCACGAGGGCGGCGGCGACGAGCATGCCGACGAGGTAGCCGCCGGTGGCGGAGGCGAACTTCAGCACGTCCCAGCCCGAGGCATGCGCGGCGAAGACGCCGTAACCCAGGCCGCCGACCACGAGGTAGAGCGCCATGGTGGCGAAGGCGCGGATGGCGCCGTACGACGCACCCACGAGCAGCACGCCGAACGTCTGCCCGGTCAGCGGCACGGGCGTGTTGGGCAGCGGGATCGAGACCTGGGCCGAGAGCGCGATCACCGTGACCCCGAGGGCGACCAGGACGGCGTCGGCCACCAGGGCGACGGCTCGGCTGTTGGGCCGGACGAGAGACGGGACGAGCGCGGTGGAGGACACAGGGGGACCCTTTCCGGGGCGGTCACGAGCAACACCGGTGATCTTAGGGAACCGCGGACCCCCCGAGATAGCCCGGGGGCCGAACGCCGGGCTGACCGGGACCTTCGGCCTCGCGGCCAGCAAGTAGCACGCCAGCGATCAGAGGAGACTCTCGAGGGACTCAGCGACCTCCAGAGCGAGTTGCGCGCGGTCGGCACGGTCCGCCATGACACAGCGAGCCACGACCTCGGCGTCCGCAACGGTCAAAGCCGGGCTGATGCGAGGTGCGCTGCTCAGGACCCGTCGCACGCAGAGCAAGGGATCACTGGCCGGCATCTCACCATAA
>JAWWPM010000358.1:0-8610 GCA_033854915.1 Nocardioidaceae bacterium | reverse complement strand
CGTGCATGCCGAGGTCACCGAGCAGGTCGAGGTCGCCCGCGGGCGCCTGCTCGTCGTCGTCCTCGGGCTCGGGCAGGCCGAGCATCTCCACGGCCGATCGGGCGATCTCCCACTCGTCGGCGGCGGTGATGTCGGAGAGCAGGATCCGTACGTCCGGGCCGGTCACCCGGACCAGCACGAAGAAGTCCTCGTCGACCGCGACCAGACCGAGGGCTCCGCCGTCGCCGGGGAAGCGGCGCAGGGCGTGGGACAACCGATCGACGTCGGTGAGCACCTCGTGGACGAGCTCCACAACCTGCCAGTCGCCCTCTTCGCGGTAGGCCGCGACCGCGAAGTCGATGCCGTCGATCTGCTCGCTCATGCCTACCTCCGATCCACTCGGGCCACGCAGGACGCCTCCAGCGTGACAGAGCCCCTCAGCCCTGCCAACCCTGTTCGGCCGTGACAAGCGGAACTCTCAGCAACCACTAGGGTTCGAGCATGCGCACGATCGTCGTCGACCACCCTCTCGTCGCCCACAAGCTCACCGCGCTCCGCGACGTGAACACCGACTCCCCGTCGTTCCGTCGCCTGGTCGACCAGCTGGTCACGCTGCTTGCCTACGAGGCGACCCGCGACGTGCGCGTCGAGCCGTTCGACATCGTCACGCCGGTGGCTCCGACCACCGGTGTGCGCCTGTCGCAGCCGATGCCGATGGTGGTGCCGATCCTGCGCGCCGGGCTGGGGATGCTCGAGGGAATGATGAAGTGCCTGCCGACCGCCGAGGTCGGCTTCCTGGGGATGATGCGTGACGAGGAGACGCTGGAGGCGACCACCTACGCCGAGCGGCTGCCCGAGGACCTTGCCGGGCGCCAGTGCTACGTGCTCGACCCGATGCTCGCCACCGGCGGCACCCTGGCGGCGGCGATCCGCTTCCTGACCGACCGCGGCGCCGACCACATCACCGCGATCTGCCTGCTCGCCGCGCCCGAGGGGTGTGCCCGGCTGGAGCAGGGCCTCGACGGGCTCGACGTACCCGTCACCATCGTCACCGCGGCGATGGACGAGAAGCTCAACGAGAAGGGCTACATCGTCCCCGGCCTGGGCGACGCCGGCGACCGGCTCTACGGCCTCGCCGGCTGACGCTCCCGGGTCGAGTGCTGAGGTGGTGGCTGCAGCGACCGCTCAGGCACTCAACCTCCCGACGCCGAGGGCGCGGAGGTCGGCCGCCACCGACTCCGGGTCGTGCCGCAGCTCGAAGGCACCGCATCGGACGATCACGCGATCGCGGGTGGTCAGCCTGCGCTGGCGTTTCATGTCGTCCTCGTAGTGCTCGACGTCGGCATGAAACCCACCGTCGACCTCCAGCACCACGACCCGGCCGTCGTTCAGCCGCCATTCGGCGTCGGTGAAGCGCAGACGGCCGTCGCGGTCGCGACGGGGTCGCTGGCGGGCAGGGAGGGGAAGGCCGGCCTGCCGGCACATGCGGCGTACGTCGATCTCGGACAGCGACTGGGCTCCGCCCTCGATGTCGAGCAGCGCACGCTGGAACAGTCGGGAGCGGCGGAGTGGCCGGAGGCGCACGACCCAGTCTCGCAGCAGGTCGGGAGAGGTCAGCCGCTGCTGGACGCACGCCGCCACCACGCCCTGCGCCGTGCGCGGGCTGCGGTCGTAGCCTCCGAACAGGAGGATGGCCGGCTCGAGGCGACACACCGGGAGAGCGCCGTGGGGTGAATGGGTTGCTCGGAGGATGCCGAGCGGTCGGCGGGTGCGAAAGAAGCTCAGCCCCGGAACCGGGTCGAAGGACCAGGCGTCGGGCACCAGGATCGTGACGTCGTCACGTTCCCAGTTGCGTAGGCCGTGGACGCTCGCCGCGGTGAGTCCACCGACGAGGGCATCGTTGCCGGCGTGGAGAACACCGAGCCACATGAGCTGGCCGCGCGTCAGCTCGCCCGTGGTCGTGCTCACCACCCGATCGGAACGGCGTACCCAGCGCTGCGCACGCAGCTGGTTGCGCATCAGCGCCCGCGTGACACCGATGCTCGGCAGCTCTTCGATCGCCAGCATCCCTTGCTGACGCCTCGCCACGCGGCGCCAGAGCGGGTCTTCAGTCACAGCAGACGAGTCTGCCGGGATCCACGCCGACCCACCCGGCCCTCTCCACAGCCCCGGGTCGAGTGCTGTAGCGGCTGCCCTGACCACCGTTGCAGCACTCAACCCAAAGTCAGCCGGGGTAGATCGGCACCGTGCCGGTGGCGATCAGGATCGCCAGCACGACGACCACCAGCCCCAGGACGGCGTACGCGACTTCCTTGTTGACCCGGGAGTCCTTGGACTCGGGCGCTTCGTACCGATGCCCGTCGGGCTTGAGCATCGGATCCTTCTCATCACTCATGCCTGCCTAACGAGCCAACCCCTCGTTTGGTCACAAACCGCAGGTTCCCAAGCCGAAATCTCGCCGTTTGGTCCCGAACCGCACTGTTTTCGGAGCCCCGCTCAGAGGGCCTTCACCGCGTTGAGCAGCTTGCTCATGGAGTCCTTGGCGTCGCCGAACAGCAGCGAGGTGCGCTCCTCGAAGAGCAGCTCGTTCTCGATGCCGGCGAACCCGGGACGCATCGAGCGCTTCATGAAGATCACCTGGCGTGCCTCGTCGGCGTTGAGGATCGGCATGCCGTAGATCGGTGCGCTCGGGGTGGTCCGGGCGGCCGGGTTGACCACATCGTTGGCGCCGACCACGAGGGCGACGTCGGTGTCCTTGAAGTCGCCGTTGATGTCGTCCATCTCGCGCAGCTGCTCGTAGGGCACCTGAGCCTCGGCGAGCAGCACGTTCATGTGGCCGGGCATGCGGCCGGCAACCGGATGGATCGCGTAGTCGACCTCGATGCCGCGGGCGCTCAGCACGTCGACCAGCTCGCGCAGGGTGTGCTGGGCCTGGGCCACGGCCAGGCCGTAGCCGGGCACGATGATCACGCGGTCGGCGTAGGCCAGCATGATCGCGGCGTCCTCGGGCGTCACGCTCTTGACCGGGCGGTCGCTGGCCTCACCGGAGCCGAGCGTCGAGCCGCCCTTGAGGGCACCGAACAGGATGTTGGCCACCGAGCGGCCCATCGCGCGGGCCATCAGCAGGGTCAGGAACGTTCCGGACGCACCGACCAGGGTGCCGGCGATCAGCAGCAGGACGTTGGAGAGCACGTAGCCGCCGGCCGCGACGGTCAGCCCGGTGAAGGCGTTGAGCATCGAGATCACGATCGGCACGTCGGCGCCACCGACGGGCAGCACCAGCAGAACACCGATCAGCAGGCCGAGCAGGCCGAGCACGATCCCGATCCACATCCGCGGGTCGTTCACGAGGAGTACGGCGAGCACGACGGCGCCGAGGAAGGCACCGCCGAAGAGCACCGGGAGGCCGGGGAAGACGACCGGCCGCGACGTCATCAGGTCCTGCAGCTTGGCGAAGGTGATCAGCGACCCGGCGAAGGACACCGAGCCGACCACGATCGTGAACGCGGTCGCGGCGAGGTTGAACCAGCTGTCGTGGCCGCCGGCGTCGATCACGCTGTTGAGCTCCAGCAGGGCGACGAGCGCCGCGGCACCGCCACCCACACCGTTGAACAGCGCCACCATCTGCGGCATCTGGGTCATCTGCACGGTGCGGGCGCCGTACACACCCCCGATCGTGCCGACCACGATCGCGGCCAGGATCAGCGGCACGTGGTGCAGGTGCAGGCTGGTCCAGAAGAAGGGCACGATGCAGGCGACCACTGCGGCCGCGGCACCGATCAGGTTGCCGTTGCGGGCGGTCTTGGGCCCGGACAGCCCCTTGAGCGCGAGGATGAAGCAGACACCGCAGGCCAGGAAGACCAGCTGGATCCAGGTGGGCATCAGGCGGCCTTGCTCTCGTCGGACTCCGCGGCCTTCGCCGGCCGCTTGCGCACGAACATCTGCAGCATCCGGTCGGTGACCACGAAGCCACCCACCATGTTCACCGAGGCCAGCACGATCGCGATCAGCCCGACGATCACCGCCACGGTGTTGTCGGTGGTGCCGGTGACGATGATGGCGCCGAGCAGGATGATCCCGTGGATCGCGTTGGCGCCCGACATCAACGGCGTGTGCAGCGTCGAGGAGACCTTGGAGATCACTTCGATGCCCACGAACACGCTGAGGACGAAGATCGTGAGCCACACGACCGATTCGCTGAGGATCACTGGTCGGCCTCCTGGTCGTAGGGCAGATCGAGCTGCTGGTCGACGGGTCCCTCGGGAAGCATGCCGTCGTCGTCGGCGACGCCCTCGTCGTACGCCGCGGGTGGGGGCTCCGCCGCTGGCTCGGGCGCCGAGGTCGGGCCCTCGATCGCCTCACGGGTCGGCTCGTGCACGATCGCGCCTTCGCGGGTCACGCAGCTGCTGGCGACGATCTCGTCGTCGAAGTCCGGGGCGAAGGACGCGTTGCCCTCGGCATCCTTGACGGTCATCAGGGTGACCAGGTTGACGACGTTCTGGGCGTAGAGCTTCGAGGCCGGGCCGGGCATCTGGCTCGGCACGTTGCGGCCGCCCCAGACCTGGGCGTTGCCGATCCGGACCACCTCGCCGGCCACCGAGCCCTCGACGTTGCCCCCGGTCTCGGCGGCCAGGTCGACGACGACCGAGCCCGGCTTCATCTGCTCGACCATCTCGCGGGTCACCAGCATCGGGGCGGTCCGGCCGGGCACGGCGGCGGTGGTGATCAGCGCGTCGGCGGCGGCGATGAACGGCGTGAGCAGCTCGCGCTGGCGGGCGGCGCGGTCCTCGGTCATCTCGCGGGCGTAGCCACCGGCGCCCTCGAGGGTGTCGAGGTCGAGGTCGATCGACTTGGCCCCCATCGACCGGATCTCCTCCGCGGCTGCTGCGCGCACGTCGTACGCCCGGACGATCGCGCCGAGCCGCTTGGACGTCGCGATGGCCTGCAGCCCGGCGACTCCGGCGCCGAGGACGACCACCTCGGCGGCCTGGACGGTGCCGGCGGCGGTCATGTTGAGGGGGAAGAAGCGGCGCAGCAGGCCGGCCGCGACGATCGCGCAGCGGTAGCCGGAGACCAGCGCCTGCGAGCTGAGGCCGTCCATCGACTGGGCACGGGAGATGCGCGGGATCAGCTCGACCGCATGGGCGGTGACGCCGGCGTCGCGGAGCTCGACGACGGTGGCCTGCTCCTGGTTGGTCGGCAGGAACGAGATGGCGGTGGCGCCACGGCGCATCCGGCGGATCCGGTCCGCGGAGAGGGGCTGCACCGAGACGACGACGTCGGCGTCCTCGAAGGCGGCGTCGTCGAGGCGGGCACCGGCCGCGGTGTACTCCTCGTCCGCGATCAGGGCGTGGCGTCCCGCGCCCGGCTCGACCGCGACGTCGTACCCCAGGCCGGTGAGCTTGCCCACCAGCTCCGGCACCATCGCCACGCGTGACTCTCCCTCGCGGGACTCCATGGCCACTGCGATCTTCACGCCCTTGAAACTAGGGCATACAGCCCGCTGCTCCCACTCTTCTCGGTCTGCATCCGGCGTGGCGTTCTCCACAGGCAGGTCGGGCCCTTCGTCGGTAGTCCCTGACGAGATGGCTCTCATCGGACCGAGATGACGACCGTTTCGTCAGGGACTATCCCGAGAGGGGGAACTCGTCGACGGGCTCGTAACGGGGCCTGCCGCGGGGCCCTTCGCCGAGGTACGACGCCACGAGGGCGAGGCGGTCGGCCCGCCAGGTGGGTCCACGGTAGGTGTCCATGAGCCGGACCCAGTCGGTCACCTCCTGCGGCCGGCCGAGCCGGGCCAGGGTCACGTGCGGCCGGAACCGCTGACCGTCGACCGCCACTCCGGCCCGGTTGGCCGCGGCCCGCGCGCCGGTGGCCAGCCGTGGCAGCTCGGTGTGGCCGACGGCATCGAGGTCGAGGCCTGCCCAGAGCACGCGAGCCCGGGCCGGGCTGGGGAAGGCGCCACCGCCGGCGAACGCCGTATCGAAGGAGGTACGGCGTGCGGCGGCGCGGGTGAGCCGCTCGACGAGGTCGTCGAGCGCCCGGTCGGGCACGTCGGCCAGGAAGGCGAGGGTCACGTGGAACTGCTCGGGCGGAGACCACCGGAAGCCGGCCGCGGCACGGCGTACCTCGAGGAAGTGGTCCAGATGGTCGACGGCGTCAGGTGGCGGCTGCAGCGCCACGAACATCCGCATCTCAGAGGTGGGCGCCGACCAGGCTTCCCACGGCGTAGGTGACCGCCATCGCCAGCAGCCCGCCGGCGACGTTGCGGACGACGGCCCGGCCGCGCGGGCTGAAGCCCAGCCTGGCCTGGATGAAGCCGGCCACGGCGAGCGCGATCGCGACGGCCACGACGGTCGCCCAGACCCGGATCGACAGCGGGCTCAGGGTGATCACCAGCAACGGGAGCAGGGCTCCGGTGGTGAAGGCGATCATCGAGGCGAAGGCCGCGTGCCAGGCGTTGGTGAGGTTGTCGGGGTCGATCCCGAACTCGATGTCGGCGTGGGCCGCGAGCGCGTCGTGCTCGGTCAGCTCCTGGGCGACCTTCCGGGCCGTCTCGCGGCTCAGGCCCTTGCGCTCGTACATCTTGGCCAGCTCGCGCTGCTCGGTCTCGGGCATCTTCTCGAGCTCTTCGGCCTCCATCGCGAGCATCGCCTGCTCGGAGTCGCGCTGGGCGTTGACCGAGACGTACTCACCGGCCCCCATGCTCAGCGCGCCGGCGACCAGTCCCGCGATGCCGGCCACGAAGACCGGCGAACGCTCCGAGGTCGCGCCGGCCACGCCCATCACGATGCCGGCCGTCGACACGATCCCGTCGTTGGCGCCCAGCACCCCGGCGCGCAGCCAGTTCAGCCGGTTGCCGACGTCCTCGCCGATCTCCTCGTGCCAGTGCTGCGGGTTCTCGTCGGTCCCGATCTCCATGCTCACCCCCCGATCCTCCCACCCCTCACGACGCTCGCAAGCAAGGCAAGGCTGCGCTGACCCGGGTCAGCGCCGGCCGAGATGGTCACTGCCCCGGGATGATCGCGACCTCGGCCGGAGCCGGCGTCGAGATGTCGAGCGGTTCGTCGAACTCGGAGAACGTCAGGGTGCCCGGCGAGCTGCCGTCGGCGACCGCGAGCTTGAGCACGTGGTGCGGCTCACCGGTCGCGATCCAGGCGGAGACGGTGTCGCCCTGGTTGGACGTGCCCTGCACCTGCACGGCGTCGGTCCCGGCGATCTGGGTCTTGCCGACCACCTTCGTGCCCCGGGTCTGCTTGTCGGAGGAAGGAGTCAGCTTCTTCAGCAGGTTGTCGAGGTCGCAGACCTTGCTCAGGCCCGACGACAGGGGGATCGAGACCCATTTGTCGCCGACCAGCTTCTCGATCTGGGCTGCCTGCGCCTTCGCCTGCTGCTCCCAGAACGCGTGGTCGGGCTTCATCCACGCCTTGCCGTCCGAGGCCAGGATCTGGGCGGTGCCGGTGCCGATGGTGAACGAGCCCTGGCACTCGCCGGCGGTCGAGGACCTGAGGTCCACGTGGATCTGCTGGCCGCTGCTGGTCACGTCGCCGGTGAAGTGCATCGACTTCACCGCGCCCATGTCGGTGGTGGCGGCGGTCAGGATGTCGGGGCCGGACCCGTCGGCGAACGACGCGGCGCTGCTGCTGCTCCCGCCGCCGCAACCAGCGGTGAGCAGCGCCGAGGCTGCGACCACCGTGAGCATCCCCCGTGCACGCATTGCCACCTCTGGGCCACCTCCGGACTGAACCCTCGACCGAGGCGCTCCCGGAAGGGGAGGCCATCAGACCACGGATCCGCCCGTGCGCGGCCCACCCTCCCGGACGCGGCCAGGTGCCTACGCTGGTCGGGTGACGGAGCGGATCGGACGTCGAGGGGTGGTGCTGGCCGGGCTGGCCGGCGCGGCCGCCGCCTGCACGCCCCACGACGCCCAGCCGCCGCACGACTCACCCGCGCCACCGGTCTCCCCCGACGGGCTCGCCTCCTCGGCCGGCGGCCCCAGCGCAGCAGACTGGCGGCAGCTCGCCCGTTCGGTCTCGGGCTCGCTCGCCCGCCCCGGCTCCACGTCGTACGACACGGTCAGGCTGACCCAGAACCCGCGGTACGACGGCGCCCGGCCCCTCGCGGTGCTCTCGGTCGCGGGAGCCCGGGACGTCGCCACCGGGCTGGCCTTCGCCCAAGATCACGGCCTGCCGGTGGCGATCCGGTCGGGCGGCCACAGCTATCCGGGCTGGTCGGCCGGCAACGGCCGCCTCGTCATCGACGTCCGTCCGCTGCACCGGGTCACCCTCGACGGCACCACCGCCACGATCGGGGCCGGCGCCTCCCTCGTCGGCGTGTACGACGTGCTGGGCGCGCGCGGCCGCGGCGTCGCGGGCGGCTCGTGTCCCACGGTCGGCATCGCCGGACTCACCCAGGGCGGCGGTGTCGGTGTGCTCACCCGGGCGCACGGGCTCACCTGCGACGCGGTCACCGCGATGCGGGTGGTGCTCGCCGACGGGCGGACCGTCACCGCGAGCGCCGCCCACGAGCCCGACCTGTTCTGGGCGCTGCGCGGCGGTGGCGGGGGGCACCTCGGCGTCGTCACGTCGTTCACGATGCGGACCTTCGCGGCGCCGACGATCACCCGCGCCT
>JAWWPM010000357.1:0-2646 GCA_033854915.1 Nocardioidaceae bacterium | reverse complement strand
GCGAAGGGGCCGATCAACCACTGCGGCGACTACAGCGACGGCGTCTTCCTGAAGAAGTGGCTGGCGCCGATCCTGCGCAACCTCGCCGACACCCCCGAGCGGATGGCCGAGCTCGACGTCAACGAGGGGGTCGTACCCCTCATCGAGATGCGGTTCCCCGAGCCCGGCACCCTGCTCACGCCGGTCTTCCCGGCGCCCACCAATGCGCGGACCTTCGTGATCCTGCGCCTGCTCGGGGTGCTGGCCGGCGTGCTGGCCAAGGCGGTCGACGGGCGGATGCCCGCCGACCAGGAGACGATCCGCTACACCGGGGTGTACGGCGACGACGCGGACGGCCGGCCCTACCTGATGCGCGAGGTGCTGGGCGGTGGATCGGGTGGCCGCTACTACGCCGACGGCGAGGACACGATCCACGTCGTGCCCGACTCGCGAAACCTGCCGACGGAGTTCACCGAGGCCCGATTCCCGTTCCGCGTGGAGTCGCTGGGCCTCGCGCTCGACAGCGGCGGTGCCGGGGAGTTCCGGGGCGGTCTGGGCTACGAGAAGCAGATCCGGATGCTGCGCGACGCCCACTTCAAGTCCCTCGCTGACCGCTCCATCCTGTCGTGCTGGGGCGTCAAGGGCGGCCTGGCCGGCACGCCGTTCCGGGTGACCATCGACCCCGGGGGCCCGCACGAGCGCGAGGTCGACGCCCTCGCCGACGCCGAGCCGGTGCGCGCCGGCGAGGTGATCCGGATCCGCACCACCGGCGGCGGCGGCTGGGGCGACCCGCGGGCACGCGACCCGGCGCTCGTGGTGCGCGACGTCGTGTGGCGCAAGGTGTCGCCCGAGGCCGCGCTCCGGGCTTACGGCGTGGTGCTGACCGGAGCGGTCGACACCGCCGACGGTGGGGGCGACCTCGGGTTCGACGCCGCTGCCACCACGGCCGAGCGGGCGTCGCGCCCGCCTCGTAACGACGCGTTCTTCGACCGCGGTCCCGGCTACGCCCGGCTGTCCGGCGGCGCCGAGCACGCCGACGTCGACGTCGTCTGAGCAGTGCGACGCGCAGACGTTCGAACCCGAGGTCCTTCCCGTTCGTGCCGGTCGGTGTCACCATGCACTGCGCCAACCTGCGCAGGCACACATCACGGGGGAGAGCCATGTCCGACGAGAGCGCACCGCCACCGGCCGAGAACGCAGCGCCACCGGCCGACAGCGCACCACCACCCGAGTACGCCGCGCCACCACAGGCGCAGAGCGCGCCGTCGCCCGCCTACGGCTCCGCCCCGCCGGCGAACCCCTACGGCGGGCAGGCGCCGGCGATCACCGGTCCGGTCGGCCACGTCCGGTCCACCGGCACCAGCATCCTGCTGTTCATCGTCACGCTCGGGATCTACGGGCTGGTCTGGTACTACAAGTCGCACGACGAGATGAAGCGCTACTCCGGCGACGGCATCGGGGGCGGGCTGGCCCTGGTGCTGGGCCTGTTCATCAACATCGTGATGGCCTTCCTGAGCCCGTCGGAGGTCGGCAAGCTCTACGAGCGCCGCGGGGAGCCCGCTCCGGTCAGCGCGCTCACCGGGCTCTGGGTCCTGCTGCCGCTGGTCGGCGGCATCGTGTGGTTCGTCAAGACGAACGGCGCGCTCAACGACTACTGGCGCTCGGTCGGCGCGAGCTGATCGCGCCCGGCGCCGACCTGGTCCGGACGGACGAGATGCCGGGACCCCCCGGTACCCGGCATCTCTCCGCGGCACTTGCCGCTCGGCACGGAGCGTAAGCGCTGGCGCATCACTTATCGAGGATCTAGTTGTGTGATGCCACTTTCCACGTTCTGATGGGGATGGAGTCCACCTGCCGGCGGCGACGGCCGAGGCGGGATCGGGAGGAGAGGACGATGGCGGAAGCCGGCTTCCCCGGCGCGTTCGCTGAGGCGTTGACGCGGCGCGGAGTCACTCTGGCCTGGCTGCACGCGCGTCTGGCCGAGTGCGGCTCGCCGGTCAGCACGACCGCGCTGAGCTACTGGCGCTCGGGGCGCAGCCAGCCCGAGCGCGGCACCTCGCTGGACGCGCTGGCCGAGATCGAGCGGCTGCTGCGGGTCGCACCGGGCGAGCTCACCTCGCGGCTCGGACCGTCGCGACGCCCCGGTCCGCGACCGGGGGAGCGGAGCATGCAGGAGCTGTTCGCCGAAACCCCCGGCGTGGTCCCGGCTCTGGCGGCGCTGGGCTTCGAGGGGCTGTACGACGAGCTGGTCGAGCAGCTGCGGCACATCACCATCGACCTCGATGAGGCCGGTCGCGCCACGACGATGGAGGTCCGGGCGATCATGCAGGCCCGCCACGACGGGGCACGTCGTACGCCCTTGATCGTGACGCTGGACGACGTCTCGATGGCGCCGACGTTCCGGCCGGTCGCCGGCTGCTCGATCGGGCGCAGCTTCCTCGACCCCGATACCGGGGTGTTCGCTGCCGAGCTGATCGTCGGCCGTCCGCTGGCCCGCGACGAGACCTGTCTCTACGAGCTCGCGATCGAGCTGGCCCAGCCGTCCGACGACACGTGGTTCGACCACTACGCCGCCCGTCGGCTCGGCGAGCTGCTGATCTGGGTCAGGTTCGACCCGTCCAGGGTGCCGACGCGGGTCGAGCGCTACGTCCGCAGCGAGTACGGCGA